>CALHJX010000110.1:0-12877 GCA_938033385.1 uncultured Collinsella sp.
CAGATACTCTGCGCGATCGGGCAGCGCGTGTGGAAACGGCAGCCGGTCGGCGGATCCAGCGGCGACGGCGGATCGCCGGCGAGGATGATGCGCTTGCGGGTCTTCTGGATATCCGGATCGGGCACCGGCACGGCAGACAGCAGCGACTGCGTGTACGGGTGGTGCGGCTCACTGTAGAGCGTCTTCCAGTCCGAAACCTCGACCATCTTGCCCAGGTACATAACGGCAACGCGATCGGAGATGTGCTGCACGACGGACAGGTCGTGGGCGATAAACAGATATGCGGTACCGAACTTGTCCTGGAGCTCCTTAAGAAGGTTCAGAACCTGGGCCTGAATGGATACGTCAAGTGCAGAGACAGGCTCGTCGCAGATAATCAGCTTGGGCTTCAGAGCGAACGCGCGGGCAATGCCAACACGCTGACGCTGACCGCCGGAGAACTCATGAGGATAGCGGTTAATGTGCTCGGGGTTCAGTCCGACAACGTCGAGAAGCTCGCGGACACGCTCAATGCGCTCTTCCTTGGTGCCCACGCCATGAATGGTCATGGGCTCGGAGACGATCTCGCCGATGGTCATACGGGGATTGAGCGAAGCATAGGGATCCTGGAAGATGAACTGCATCTCGCGACGCATGTCCTTGATCTCATGCTTGCTCATCTCGGCAACATCTTTACCCTGGAAGAACACCTTACCGGCGGTCGGCTTGGTCAGGCGCATGATGGTGCGACCCGTCGTGGACTTACCGCAACCAGACTCACCGACCAGACCAAAGGTCTCGCCAGGATAAATCTCAAAAGAGATGTCGTTTACGGCAGAGACGACGCGCTTGGAAAAACGCTTGGCGAACATGCCGGACTCAGCGGGGAACTCCTTAGAGAGGTGCTCGACCTTCAGCAGCGGAGTACGCTCGTTGGTATCTGCCATTACGCCTCGCCTCCCTTCTTGGAATCCTTGCGCGTACGGGACGTCTCAGGAGCGTTCTTGAGGAACTCGGGGTCACCGGAGTAGTGGCACGCAGAGTAATGACCAGACTCGGTGACAACGCGCTCGGGGCGCTGCTTGCGGCACTTGTCCGTCGCATAGGGACAACGAGGAGAGAAGACGCAGCCCTCAGGCAGGTTCATGAGCGAAGGCGGGTTGCCGTGAATCGGCGTAAGCGGCTTCTTCTCTTCGATGGCCTGCTCCGGGATGGAGCGGATAAGGCCCCAGGTGTAGGGGTGGCGACTCTCGTAGAAGATTTCCTCAGCAGTACCGAACTCGACGGGACGGCCGGCGTACATAACCATGATCTTATCAGCCATATCGGCAACGACGCCCAGGTCATGGGTAATCATGATGATGGCGTTGCCGTTCTTCTCCTGCATTTCCTGCATGAGCTCGATAATCTGAGCCTGAATGGTAACGTCCAGAGCCGTCGTGGGCTCGTCGGCAATCAGGATATCGGGATCGCAGGCAAGAGCCATAGCGATCATGACGCGCTGACGCATACCGCCGGAGAACTGGTGCGGATACTCATTGACGCGCTTCTCGGGCTCGGGGATACCCACGAGGTCCAAAAGCTCGGTAGCGCGCTTGAGCGCCTCCTGCTTGGAGTAGCCACGGTGCAGACGAAGGCCCTCGCCCACCTGCTTGCCGATCTTATAGACCGGGTTCAAGGAGGTCATAGGATCCTGGAAGATCATCGCGATGTCGTTGCCGCGAATGTGCTGCATCTCCTCCTCGGTCATCTCGAGGATAGAACGACCGCGATAGCGAACGTCGCCGCCCTCGATCTTTCCCGGAGGCATCGAGATAAGACCCATGATGGTCATGGCGGTCACGGACTTACCGGAGCCGGACTCACCGACGACGCCCAGGGTCTCGCCGCGATCGAGCGTGTAGGAGACACCGTCGACAGCGCGAACAACGCCGTCCTCGGTGTGGAAATACATCTTAAGGTCATCGACCTCGAGCAGATGCTGGCCCTCGGGAACAGGCTGGTCCTTCAGGTCCACATAGTTCTTGTTCTTCTTCATCCTTATGCGTCCTTCATCTTGACGTCGAGGGCGTCGCGCAGACCGTCACCCAGCAGGGTGAAGGCGAGCACCGTCGAGAGAATTGCCAGACCGGGCATGATCATCATCCAGGGAGCAGTCAGAAGATACTGCTGACCGTCCTGAATCATGGAGCCCCACGAAGGCGTAGGCGGAATAACGCCCATGCCGAGGAAGGACAGAGCGGACTCGGTCAGAATGGCGCCACCAATGTTCATGGTCGCGTAGACCACGATGGAGGCGACGGAGTTCGGGAAGATGTGACGTACAACGATACGAGCATCAGATGCACCCATCGCGCGCGCAGCATCAACATAGTCGTTTTCCTTGACGGTCAAGATCGCAGAGCGGAAGACGCGCGCAATCGAAGGCCAGCCGAGAATACCGATGGCGATAAAGACGTTCTGAAGACCACGGCCGATAACGGCGATCATGGCGACAACGAACAGCACGTACGGGAACGCCAGGAAGATGTCCGCACAGCGCATGATGATCGTATCCCAGATGCCGCCGTAGAAACCGGCCAGAGCACCCATGACCAGACCAATCAGCGTGGAGATCGCGGTGGCCATAATTCCGACGGACAGCGAAACGCGCGCACCGTAGATAACGCGGACAAGAATGTCACGACCAAGGGCGTCGGTGCCAAACGGATGCTCTGCACACGGAGCCAGCAGCGACGTCTCGGCCATAGTGGTCGAGTCGGAAGCCGTCGGAGAACCGAGCCAGGGCTTAGCCCACAGATCTGCGGTCAGGGCAACCACAACGACGATGATGATCCAGCAGACACCGATAACGGCGAGCTTGTTCTTACGAAGACGCTTAAAAGCGTCGCCCCACAGCGTGCGGGACTTGGCGGGAGCAGATGCGACCTTGGTGGCGGTAGCCTGCTCCTGAGACTGAGAATCAGTTTCCTGCATGAGACGTACCTCCCTTAGGCCTTATCCGACGGACCGCCAAGGCGGATGCGCGGGTCGAGGAATGCATAGCTAATGTCGACGAGCAGGTTGATCACCATGACGACGACAACGATGAGCGTAACGCCGCCCATAACGATGGGCCAGTCACGCATGCTAATGGCGCGATAGACCTCATAGCCGATACCGGGCCAGTTAAAGACCGTCTCGGTCAGGATGGCGCCCGAAAGCATGCCACCAAAGTCGACACCAATATAGGTAACGACGGGGATGAGTGCATTCTTAAGCGCATGCTTGATGATGATCGCACGATTGGAGAGACCCTTGGCCTTTGCCGTACGGATGTAATCCTGGTTCATGACGTCAAGCAGCTGCGAGCGCATAATGCGGGCAGCGTAAGCGGTCGAAACCGAAGCCAGCGTAATGGTCGGAAGCACATAGTGCATCCAATCCTGATACTGAGAGCTGGAACCACCGGCACCCGAGATCGGCATGGAGAATGCACCGCCCGTGGCGTCCTTGAGGATGACGCCAAAGAACAGCTGCAACAACATACCGAGCCAGAAGGCCGGGACCGCAACGAGGATCGACGTGGTGAGCGTTACCAAAATATCCCAGAAGGAATAACGCTTTACCGCCGAAATGATACCCGCACCGATACCCATGATCGCCTCGAGTACGATGGCGCACGCGGCAAGTTTGACCGTATACGGATACTTCTGGGCGAAGATTTCCGTAACCGGCAGCTTGCGCTGATACGAATTGCCCAGATCGCCATGAAGCAGGCCGTTCATGTAATACAAGTAACGGTCCACGAGCGACGTTTGAACGGGGTCGCCGTTCTCGTCAAGGATCGCGTTGCCGTCCTCGTCCGTCTGGACCAGGTGATAGCGAACACGAAGCTGAAGCTCCACCTCGGGGGACAGAGCCTTGTCTCCACCGATCAGCTTGATCGGATCTCCCGGCACGATATTCTGGAGGGCGAACAGAATCAGCGTAACGCCCAAAAACACCGGGATGAACTGAAGCACACGTTTAACGATGTACTTACCCATACCACTCCCCTATCTAGGGATTAACCTAAATGGGATGCCGATCGCCAGACCGGCATCCCAAAATTACCATCAGCCAGTTTACCCCAGGTTAGGGAGAACTGTATGTTTCCCATGAGGTCTACGTAAATACTTGACCCTCACGGAAGCTGCAAACTCTTAAGCGAGCTCAGCGGTACCCAGATCGGCGTGCTTCTGCGGATCGACATAGAGGTGCTTGATGCGATCGGAGCCGGCGATGGTGTGCGTGTAGAACATCACCGGGATGACCGGGCAGTCGGCAGCGACCATTGCGTCGGCCTCCTGCATCTTAGCGACGCGCTCCTTGTCGTCAACCGTAGTGCGAGCCTCGTCGACCTTGGCGTCGAACTCGGGGTTGTTGTAACCAGAGCGGTTGTCGCCACCGAGGGAGTCGGAGTGGAACAGCGGATACAGGAAGTTGTCCATGATCGGGTAGTCGGCAATCCAGCCCAGACGACCGAACTGATAGTTGAAGTTCTGATACTGCTCGAGCAGGGCAGACCACTCGGGGGTATCGGAGACAGCGGTAACGCCAACCTTGGCGAGGTCGCCGATGATGGACTCCATGATCTCCTTGTGGCCACCGTCCTGGTTGTAGGAAAGGGTCACACTAATGCCACGGTCACCGTTGGCACCGGCAGGAGCAACCTTGTCGAGGTACTCGTTAGCCTTGTCGACGTCGTAGGCGCAGAACTCCCATGCGCCCTCCTTGTAGCCATCGATGCCCGGAGGAACAATGCCGTCGGCGGGGGTACGGGTACCCTTGAAGATGGTCTTGCAGATGGCCTCACGGTTAATGGCCAGGGAGATACCCCTACGCAGGTCAGCGTTGTTGAACGGCTCGGCCGTGTTGTTGCAGGTCAGGTAGTAGGTGGAAGGCTCGGCGCCGAGCAGCATGCGCTCGCCGTCACCCATGGTGTAGCCGTCCTTGGACACGCCGCGATCCTTCTTGGCGGCATCGATCTGAGCGACGGGAACGTCGCAGACATCAAGGTTACCGGCCTGGAACTCCTTGTAAGCGGTCTCCATGTCCTTGATGACCTGGAAGTGGATGCCATCGATCTTGGCCTTGTCGCCATAGTAATCGTCGAACTTCTTGACGTTGATCTCCTGGCCATCCTCCCACTTGCCGTCCATCATGAACGGGCCGTTACCGACCGGGGCAAGGTAGAAGCTCTTGACATCGGACTCGGCGCACTCGGGAACCGGGGCCAGAGCCGGGTGAGAGGCGACGAAGGGGAAGTCGGCGTAAGCGGAAGACAGCTTGACGACGAGGGTCTCATCGTCAGGGCACGTAACACCGCTGAGCTCGGTGGCGTTACCGGCAAGCAGATCGTCATAGCCCTCGACCATGGAAAGGTGATAGGAGACCTCGGAAGGGCCATACTCGGTAGCGATGGCCGACTTGGTGTTGACCAGACGCTCCCAACCGAGCTTGAAGGACTTAGAGGTAACGTCGTCACCGTTGTGGAACTTGGCCTTCTTGATCTTGAAGGTAAACTCGGTGGCGTCGTCGTTGGACTCAAAGGACTCGCAAGCCAGCGGAACGATCTCGCCCTTCTCGGCGTCGTAAGAGGTCAGAGCGTCAAAGAGCTGATACTCGACCTGAGTACCCTGGTCCTCCTGGACGTTGTAGGGGTCGATGCAGACCGGGTTGTTGATGTAGAAGTTCAGCGTCGAACCGGACTCAGAACCGGAAGCGTCGCCGCCCTTCTTGCCACATGCGGCAAGAAAAGCCATGGAGCTCGCAGCAAGGGTGCCGCCAACAAAGGCGCGACGACCCATAACGGGCTGGTGGAACATAGAATCAGCCATGCCATCCTCCTTATGAGATAGGACAAAGAAATGTTCAGTCGGACACATGTCGAGACAATCCGATCCGAACCATCAAAACGCTGCCCGCTGCTATGGCTGGTTATGCACAACAGGCCAACGTTTTTCAATACAGTAGCGCATTTTATGCACGATTTGGGGCTAATTCCGGTTAACGGTCAAGAATTTCTTTAGTTGGGCGCAGTATGTGGTGATATTTTTGACTCTGTTACGAATATGTAAACAAAAAAGGGTCCCGCACCTGCGAGACCCATTGCAAACGTATATACGCCGATGCTTAGTAGCCGACGATGCCCTGCGGGAAGAAGAACATGCACAGGACGACGCACACGGCAAAAACAACGGCCATAATTACCGTCAGGCGATCGAGGTTCTGCTCCATGACGCCCGTGGCAGAGCTGGAGTTATACAGCGAGCTAGCGATCATATCCGAAACGCCGGTGCCCTTACCGGAATGCATCAGGACGAGAATCGTCAGCGCCACGGCAGAGACAGCCCAAACGACAAACAGAAGAATCTGGAACGGACCCATAGATAAGCTCCTTAATAGAACAGTTCAAACTCCAGTACTGTACCACAATCCCCCGCTCTCCCCTACCTGCCACTCAAGGACGGGGTGGAAATGGCAGAAATACCAAAAAGGGGGTTGTCCGGTTGTGGACAACCCCCTTACTAGAAAACGGTATTTGTTTTCTCTTAGGCCTCGGTGGCGAGCACGCGGCCCGTCATCTCGGCGGAAGGCTCAATACCAGCCATGGTGAGCATGGTCGGAGCGATATCGGAAAGACGGCCGTCCTCGATACCGGTGAGCTTGGCCTTCTCATCAACGATGATGAACGGCACACGGTTGGTGGTGTGAGCCGTGAACGGATGCTTGGAACCGTCGGAAGCAACGTCAAACATGTGGTCGGCGTTGCCGTGGTCGGCGGTAATCAGCGCAAAGCCACCCTTGGCGAGAATCGCCGGGACAACCTTGGACAAGGCATCGTCAACAGCCTCGACGGCCTTAACGGCGGCGTCGAAGACACCGGTGTGACCAACCATGTCGCAGTTCGCGAAGTTCACGATGTAGAAATCAGCGCGATCCTCGTTGATGGCAGCGACGAGCTTCTCGGTAACCTCGGGAGCGCTCATCTCAGGCTGCAGATCGTAGGTAGCGACCTTGGGGGAAGCGACGAGCACGCGCTCCTCGCCCTCCTTGGGCTCCTCGATGCCGCCGTTGAGGAAGAACGTCACGTGGGCGTACTTCTCGGTCTCGGCGGTGTGCAGCTGCTTCAGGCCGTTGGCGGCGATAACGTCGGCCAGGACGTTCTCGGGGAACGTCTTGGGGAAGGCGACCTCGACGTCAAACGTCGGATCGTACTCGGTCATCGTCACAAAGTGCGAAAGCTTGATCTGCTCGCGCTCAAAGCCGTCGAACTCCTTGTCCGTGAACACGCGGGTCATCTGACGAGCGCGGTCGGGACGGAAGTTGAAGAAGATGGCCGCGTCGCCCTCGTGGATGCCCTCGTTGTGGGCAGCGAAGGGCTCGACGAACTCGTCGCCGCGCGGATCCTTCTCGTAGTAGGCCTTGATACCGGCAACGGGGTCGACATCGGCATCGGACGCGTTGACCATGACGTCGTAGGCGCGCTGGATGCGCTCCCAACGATTATCGCGGTCCATGGCCCAATAACGGCCCGAGACGGTGGCAACGCGAGCGTCGCAACCGGTCTCCTCGGAGATCTTGGCCAGGAAGGCGCAGAACTCACTCATGTAACCGGCACCGGACTGCGGGTCAACGTCGCGGCCATCCATGAAGGCGTGGACGCGAACGGTCTTGACACCGTGCTCGGCAGCCATCTTGACCAGAGCCTCGACGTGGTTCATGTGAGAATGAACACCGCCAGGGCTCATAAGGCCCATGAGGTGGAGAGTCTTGCCGTCAGCCTTGACGTCGTCCATAGCCTTGACGAAGACCTCGTTCTTGGCGATGGAGCCGTCCTTGATGGCGTTGTTGATGCGCGAAAGCTCCTGGAACACAATGCGGCCGGCACCGATGTTGAGGTGACCCACCTCGGAGTTGCCCATCTGGCCATCGGGAAGACCCACGTCCTCGCCCGAAGCGCCGAGCGTGGTGTGGGGGTACTTCTCGTACAGGCTATCAAGGAAGGGCGTCTTGGCAGCGGCGACGGCGTTCTCGCCATCGGCCGGAGCCAGGCCGCAGCCGTCCATAATGATCAGGAGTGCGGGAAGATGACGCTGTGCCATATGTCCTACTCGCCTGCCTTGACGACCATAGAGGCGAAGTCGGCAGCCTTGAGCGAAGCGCCGCCCACGAGGGCGCCGTCAACGTCGGGCTTGGCGACGAGCTCGGCAATGTTGCCGGGCTTGGCAGAGCCACCATAGAGAACGCGGATGCCGTTGGCGAGCTCCTCGCCGAACATCTCCTTGAGGGTCTCACGGATAGCGCCGCAGACCTCCTGAGCGTCCTCGGCGGTAGCGGTCTTGCCGGTGCCAATGGCCCAGATGGGCTCGTAGGCGACGACGACCTGCTTGGGGCAGGTGATCTCAAGACCAGCAAGGCCAGCCTTGACCTGGTTCACGACGTGCTCGACATAGGTGCCAGCCTCGCGGACCTCGAGGGACTCGCCGCAGCAGAAGACGGGAACAAGACCGGCGGCAACGAGGGCCTTGGCCTTCTTGTTCTGGTCCTCGTCGGTCTCGTGGAAGTAGTCGCGACGCTCGGAGTGACCGATGATGCAGTAGGTGCAGCCAGCGGACTTGAGCATGTCGCAAGAGGACTCACCGGTGAAGGCACCCTTGGCCTCCCAGTACACGTTCTGTGCACCGAGGGCGATGGGGGCAGCCTGAATGCGGTCATGAACCGTGGTGATGTCGATGGTCGGAGGGCAGACGAGCACCTCGACGCCAGCCGGAACCTCGGGCAGAGCCTGAGCCAGCTCGTCGGCGAGTTTGGCGGCCTCGGCGACGTCGTTGTTCATCTTCCAGTTACCAGCGATGAGAAGGGTGCGATTAGGCATCGAGAAGCGCCTCCACTCCGGGCAGGGCCTTACCCTCGACGAGCTCCATGGAAGCGCCACCACCGGTGGAGATCCAGCTCATCTTGTCGGCCAGGTTGAACTTGTTGACAGCCGCGACAGAGTCGCCAACGCCGATGATCGAGGTGCAGTTGGCCTCGGCGACAGCCTCGGCGATAGCCTGGGTGCCGTGAGCGAAGTTGTCGAACTCGAAGACGCCCATGGGGCCATTCCAGAACACAGTCTTGGCGCCCTTGACGGCCTCGGCGTAGAGCTCCTCGGTCTTAGGACCGATGTCCATGCCCTCGCGGTCGTCAGGGATAGCGTCGGAAGCGACAACCTCGGGGACAGCGTCCTCGCCAAAGTGATCGGCAACGCGGTTGTCGATGGGGAGCAGGATCTTGACGCCCTTCTCCTCGGCCTTCTTGAGCATCTCGCCGGCGCGCTCGACCCAGTCCTCTTCCTTGAGGGACTGACCGACGGAAAGGCCCTGAGCCAGGAAGAAGGTGTAGGCCATGCCGCCACCGATGATCAGGGTGTCAGCAGAGTCGATGAGGTGATCGAGAACGCCGATCTTGGAGGAAACCTTGGAACCGCCGACGATGGCGACGAAGGGGCGCTCGGGCTCGGCGAAGATGCCGGTCAGCGTGTCGACCTCCTTCTCGAGCAGGAAGCCAGCGACGGCAGGCAGGTAAGCGGCGGGGCCCACGACGGAACCCTGGGCGCGGTGAGCGGTGCCGAAGGCATCGAGAACGAAGACGTCACCATAGGAAGCGAGCTTCTTCGCGATCTCGGGATCGTTCTTCTTCTCACGCTTATCGAAGCGGACGTTCTCGAGAACGAGAACCTTGCCCGGCTCGACGGCAGCGACAGCCTCGGCAGCCTTCTCGCCGTAAGTGTCGGCGACAAAGGCAACGTCGAGACCAGAGAGCTCGGCAAGCTTCTTGGCGACAGGCTCAAGGGAGAGCTCAGGCTGGAAGCCAGTGCCCTCGGGACGGCCGAGGTGGCTCATGAGGATGACGCGAGCGTTGTGCTCAACGAGATAGTTGATGGTGGGCAGGGCAGCCTTGATACGGGTGGTGTCGCCAACGACTCCATCCTTGATAGGCACGTTGAAGTCAACGCGGACGAGAACGCGCTTGCCGTCGACATCGATGTCGCGGACGGTCTTCTTGGTAAAGGCCATGTTTGCTTCTACCTTTCGTACGTGTCTGCCTCCCATTACGGCAGACGATTTACTATAAAAAGGGCGCGACCCTAGGGTGTAAGCCCTATAAGGCCGCGCCCTTCTTTAGACGCTCAACGAGCTATTCGCTAAAAGCTAAATTAAGCAACGAACTTCTCGAAGTACTTGATGGTGCGGACCATCTGAGAGGTGTAAGAGTTCTCGTTGTCGTACCAAGAGGTGACCTGAACGAGGGTCTGGCCGTTGCCGAGGTCAGAGCACATGGTCTGAGTGGCGTCGAAGATGGAGCCGTGGGTCTCGCCGACGATGTCGCGGGAGACGATCTGGTCCTCGTTGTAGGCGAAGGTATCGGGGATGGTCTCGGCGTAGGCCTTCATGGCAGCGTTGACCTCGTCGACGGTGACCTTCTTGTCAACGACGGCGTAGAGGTTGGTCAGCGAGCCGGTCGGCGTCGGGACGCGCTGGGCGGCACCGATGAGCTTGCCATTGAGCTCGGGGAGAACCAGGCCGATGGCCTTGGCAGCGCCCGTGGTGTTCGGGACGATGTTCTCGGAGCAGGCGCGGGAGCGACGGAAGTTGCCCTTGCGCTGCGGGCCGTCGAGCGGCATCTGGTCGCCGGTGAAGGCGTGGATGGTGGTCATGATGCCGGACACGATGGGAGCGAAGTCGTTCAGACCCTTGGCCATCGGGGCGAGGCAGTTGGTGGTGCAGGAAGCAGCGGAGATGATGTTGTCCTCAGCGGTCAGCGTCTCATGGTTGACGTTGTACACGATGGTGGGCAGATCGCTGCCGGCCGGAGCGGAGATGACGACCTTCTTGGCGCCAGCGTTGATGTGGGCCTGAGCCTTAGCCTTGCTGGTGTAGAAGCCGGTGCACTCGAGAACGACGTCGACGTCGAGGTCGCCCCAAGGCAGGTTGTTGGCGTCGGCCTCCTTGTAGATCTTGATCTCCTTGCCGTCAACGGTGATGGAATCCTCGCCAGCAACGACCTCGTGATCGCGAGCGTAGTTGCCCTGCGTGGAGTCGTACTTCAGCAGGTAAGCGAGCATATCGGGAGAGGTGAGGTCGTTGATAGCGACGATCTCGGAGCCCTCATGACCGAACATCTGACGGAAAGCCAGACGACCGATGCGACCGAAGCCGTTAATAGCAACCTTTACTGCCATTGTGTCTCCTTTCGTAAGGCCCCCGCGAGCTACAGCGCCCGCCGTTGAGGCCCACAAACTAACCACTCGCCTAATATACCTTTTTTTTGACTTGAATTTCACGAGAATGCTCGAAATTGAAAATCAAATTTACGTTAAAACGTTTTAAAGAATAAAATAGCAGCTAAATCCGTATATAAGTCGATACTTCAAACTACTTGTTTGCTTCAATGAGCTTTTCAAGCCTCAAAACGCGATGGTACAGGGCAGACTTCGACAAGGGAGGGTCAGCCATCTCCCCCAAATCACGCAGCGACAGATCGGGATAGCGCTCGCGCAGGTCACAAAAGACTGCCAAGGCATCCGGAAGCGTGTCGCGCAAACCCCGCTGTTCGAGCTCATCGATCAACGCAAGCTGATGCTGGGCGGCACCCGCACTTCTGGTCTGATTGGCCAGTTCGGCATTCACGCGACGGTTTACGTCGTTCTTAACCAATTTGACCGCGCGCGCTTCCTCGATCTCGGCAACGCTGCGCTTGGCGCCGACCAGCTTTAGGAGCTGCTCGATCTCCTCGGCGCTCTTAATGTAGACAGCAAAGGATCCGCGCCGTGCATTAACACGCGCATGGACCCCAATCTGCTCCAACAAATCGCAAAGTCCCTTGGCATATTGCTCGCCCTGCACCGCAATCTCCAAATGAAAATCGCCGCGTGGATCGGCCACGAAACCGCCGGCGATGAGCGCGCCGCGGATGTAGGCAAGCCTGCAGCAGGGACGGGCAACGGTGTGCCGGGGAACACCAGCGACGAGCCCTCCCCTGCGGTCTAGAATGCCCAGCAGCACCAGAGCCTTGTCCAGGTCGGGCTGATCGGGCAGGGTAATGAGATAGTTACGGACCTTATGCAAGACCGATTTACGAACGGTGAATTCCGTTTTGAGCTTAAGAATGCGATGCGTCAGTGTGATCATCGTGCGCGCGACGGCACCCGTCTCGGTCGCGACCGTCAAACGATACCGCCCGGAGCCGGCCAGCGAAAGTGTACCGCTCACACGCGTCAGGGCGGCAAGCGTCGACAAATCGCAGTATTCACATTCGGGTTCGCAGCGCGCGAGCTCGTCACGCACCTCGGCGGTAAACGACATGCAGACCTATGCTTTCGTGTTGGCGCGCGACAGGTCGCGATGGGAAATGCTCACGTGATATTGGGCGCCTTCCAAATAACGTGCCGTGGCCTCGGCGATGGCAACGCTGCGGTGTTGACCGCCCGTGCAGCCGATGGCAATAGAAAGCTGTGGCTTGCCCTCCGCGATATAGCCGGGCATGACCGTATCGAGCAGCTGCGTCCAGGCCTTCCAGAACTCCTGGGTCTTGGGATGGTCCAGAACAAAGTCGGAGACTTTCTTATCGAGACCGGTCATGGTGCGCATCTCGGGATCGTAGAACGGATTGGGCAGGAAGCGAACGTCGATCATAATGTCCGCCTCGACGGGCATGCCGTGCTTAAAGCCAAACGAGAACACGTGAACGTCCATGAGCTGCTGGTCGGACAGCTCGGAGAACGCCATGCGCAATTTATTGCGCAGAGCAGAAGTGCGCAAGCGGCTCGTATCGATAATCATGTCAGCTCGGTCGCGAACGCCCTGCAGCTGCAGACGCTCGCGCTGAA
>CALHJX010000111.1:0-1138 GCA_938033385.1 uncultured Collinsella sp.
CGATGCGGTCATCGCGTTTAAACCACGAAAGCTGACGCTTGGCATAGCGACGCGAACGCATCTTGATGAGTTCGCGAGCCTCATCCATAGAAATCACGCCGTTAAAGGCATCGATAATCTCTTTATAGCCAATTGCCTGCATCGACGTCAGGGCATCTCCCAGCCCCTGCCCCATAAGACCGCGGACCTCATCGACAAGACCCTGCTCAAACATCATATCGACACGCAAGTTAATGCGCTCGTAGAGCACCTCGCGATTACGCGTCAGACCAAACCATAGGGCATGATAATGCTCGCGCGGAACACTAAACTGACTTTTTTGCTGTGCATAGGAGATACCATCATCATGCATCTCGAGCGCGCGAATCACGCGACGAACATTATGGGGGTGGATGACCGCAGCGGACTCGGGGTCACGCTCGGCAAGCAGCGCGTGCAGCGCTTCCTCGCCAATGCGCTCGGCAAGCTCCTGATACTCCGCGCGGCGATCGTCCTCAAGCTCGCCCGAGGGAAAATCCATCTCATCTAGGGCGGCCTTGAGATACAGCCCCGTACCTCCGCAAAAAACCGGCAGGCAACCCGAACCAAGGAGACGTTCAACATGCGCGCGAGCGTCAGCCTGATAAAGCGCAGCAGAATATGCCACACCCGGCTCTACAATGTCGACGAGACGCAGCGGCGCCGTACACTCATCGGGCGCCATCTTTGCGGTACCGATGTCCATGCCGCGATAGATTTGCATCGCATCGCACGACAGCACTTCGGACGAAAGACGAGCGGCCAAACGGTCGGCAACATCACTCTTACCAACCGCCGTCGGACCGACGATCGGAAAGCCCTGCCTCGGAAGAAACCATTAGCGCGGCTCGCCCACAACGGAACCGGACAAATACCAGGTCTTGGCAACGTCAACGTCAACATCAACGATCTTGCCAACAAGCTGGTCGATGCTGTAACCCTCTGGGATAGGCGCATGCACGGTCTGATTCTTGGGACTCTTGCCAAGCAGGACCGCGTCGTTCTTTTTACTCGTTCCCTCAATGAGCGCCGGCACCACAGTATGAAGCTCACCCTGGTTATACTCATGTGCCGTGGTCTCGATAACCTTAACCAGGCGGTTGAAACGCTCGAGAATAAC
>CALHJX010000112.1:0-25351 GCA_938033385.1 uncultured Collinsella sp.
CGCTGACCAGCATCGTGGCCGGCACCCTGGCCACGCGCACCACGTCGCCCATCGCCTCCTCGAGGGCGCGGAGGTTGCCGACGGGCAGCAGCGCGTCCTTCTCCTCCATGAACAGCGCGGAGGGCGGCAGCCCCGTGGTCTCGTTGGGCTCGGAGTTGCTGGCGTCCTCGATCCGCGCGATGATCTCGTCGATGTCGTCCCAGCCGTCGAAGTCGCCCTGGTAGGCCGCGAGCCGCGACAGGAAGCGGTTCGACGACTCGACCTTGCCCTTGGTCTGGGGGCTGCGCGGGCGGCACAGCTTCAGCTCGAAGCCGGCGGCCTTGGCGAACTCGTATGCGCGCTGGACCTTGAGGCGCCTGCCGCCCTTGACCGTCACCAGGGCGGACATGTTGTCCGTGACCCACTCGCGGGGCACGCCGCCGAGCCTCGCGATCGTGGCGTACATGCACCTGACCAGGTCGTCGGTCGTCCTGGTCCCCGACCGGATGAATATGTGCCTGCGGGAATGGCCCAGCGTCGCCGCGAACACGTTGAACTCGAACAGCTCGCCGTCGCGGTTCGCCATCCTGACCGACTCCTTCCAGTCGAACTGCAGCTGCAGCCCGGGCGGCGTCTCGAAGCGCGGGTGCGGCTCCGGGCCGTCGGAGGCCCCGACGGCGATGCCGTTCTTGCGCATGAACTGGGTGAAGGCGTTGTAGCCGGCCAGGTCCTCGCCGGGATACCTGTGCAGCAGCCACTCGTGGATGCCCTTCTTGGTGACCCCCGGCAGCTGCGCCTTGGCGGCCACCTCCTCGATGTGTGCGTCGAAGGAGCCCGCCCTGTCGGCGCGCCCGTCGCGGGGCCGCCCTCCCTCGGCCCTCCAGTACGCCGCCACGGTGTGCCTGTCCTTGCCGTAGCGCTTCGCTATGTCGCTGAAGTTGGGCTTTATGCCCGCTTCCCTGTACATGTCCAACTCTCCGATCAGGTTCTTCTCCGCCACGGCCCGCTCCTCCCGAAAGCATCGTTCGCTTGTCGGTCGAAGCGTAAGCCCCGGCGTTGGTGGAAATGGTGAAAATGCGTTGGCGCGATTGGGGAAATTACGTTGGCGGAATCGGTTAATGTGCGTTGGCGTAATTGGTTGTTTTTACAGTAGCGCTAACAGGAGGGCCTCGAGGTCGTCTACAACAGGAGGCGCGCCCGGGGCTACAGCTCCTACGCCGGCGAGGTCTCCAAGGCGCCGGAGAACCTCGTGAACAGGAATTTCCACGCCGACGAGCCCAACCGGCTGTGGCTCACCGACATCACCGAGTTCAGGCTCCCGGGCGGCGAGAAGGTCTACCTGAGCCCGGTCATCGACTGCTTCGACGGGATGCCCGTCGCCTGGTCGATCGGGCTGCACCCCGACAAGCGCCTCGCGAACTCGAGCCTGCTCAAGGCCTGCGCGGCGAGGCCGGCGGGGGCGCGCACGACGATCCACTCGGACCGGGGCGGCCACTACCGCTGGCCGGAGTGGATCGGGATCTGCGAGGAGAACGGCCTGGTCAGGAGCATGTCAGCGAAGGGCTGCAGCCCGGACAACTCGGCCTGCGAGGGCTTCTTCGGGCGCCTCAAGAACGAGTTCTTCCGCTACAGGGACTGGGAGGGCGTGACGGCCGAGGAGTTCATGGGGAGGCTCGAGGCCTACCTCGTGTACTATCGTGAGGAGCGGATCAAGAAGTCCCTCGGGTGGCTGAGCCCGATGGAGTACCGCAGGAAGCTTGGATACGCCTAGGCGCGGTCCAAGAAATCGTCCGCACCCCCAACAGTCCCTATTTCACCGCAAGTTATTGAGGGGATGGGTTGAAAAACATTTGAATTGACACCGTAATGAAAAAGCCGGGGAAAACGTCCCCGGCACTTAGAAGCCTTCTCTTTTGAGATAACCGACTTCTATCGCATCACGAACGCTAGTTAGATGCCATTCATTGAGGGCTTTATCAGGCGCGCCATCCCATCCACATGGCGTCATTTGAAAGCCGTCCGATCTCATGCTATAAAGAATTCGGTACCCTCGAACAGAGGGACCTCCAAGAGCCGGGGGATGTCCCCCGGCATTTTTATGCGAATCAAGACTAAATAGTTCTCGCGAAACTGCCGGCGCTATTGCGTCTGCAATTTACGAGCCGCCCTACCCCACCTCTTAACGGCTAAGGACTTTTCGCAGGTAGTTTGACGAACATATGTTTGCATACTATAATTTTACTTGAAAGCGCCCCTCATCTCGTGGTATAAAGAAGCCGGTTCCCTCCAAGAGAGGGGCCTCCAAGAGCCGGGGTCTTACCCCCGGCATTTTTTTGCAAAAATGGAGGCCCACCATGAGCGAACTCTCCGTCTTTGTTGACGAATCTGGCGACCTCGGAGGCGTCTCCAACTACTACCTCGTCACCCTCGTTTTTCACGATCAAAACGATGCAATCGTTGAACGCATTGACCGCTATGAGCGCGCCCTGTCTCAGTCCTCGCTTCCCAATACGCCTTTTCATGCAGGACCCCTACTGAATGGAAACGGCGACTACAAAGATCTTCCCAAGGAGCAGCGAAGGCACATGTTGAGCGCATTTCGCGCGTTCATTCAGCATCTCCCCATACGCTACCTCTGCCTGCAATACCGAATGAGCGAATTCGCCGGCAATCAAAACGGTCTCGCGGAGAGAATGAGGCGAGACCTCACAGTTGAACTTTTCGACCATCTGGAATTCTTCCAACGATACGACACCGTTAAGATTTACTACGACAACGGTCAACCGATCGTAACGGAGGTCATCCATTCTGCACTCGAGTACGTTCTAGCAAAGGACGTCATCGTATACCGAGAAGCCACGCCGCGAGCCTACCGGCTATTCCAAGTTGCTGACTACATCTGCACGATCGAGCTAACGGCTATCAAGTTTGACAGTAAGGAAGAAACCAAGACGGATCGGCTATTTTTTGGACCCCGAAGGACGTTCAAAAAGGGATTTCTCTTATATCTCAGGAAGAAACGGATGAACTGACCCGGGATCACCAGTCGTAAGACGCTCCGTAGTCATCGTCGACGGCAAAGCCGCGGAGGTCGAGGCCTTCGCGTTCGGCTCGGGCTAGGAGCTCTTGGGGCGACTCGTCCTCGATATCCATCAAGTCGAGCATGGCAGCCGGAAAGCCCACGCCGGCCGCACTCCCCGCGCGATCGAGCAGGCTTTCGTGCAGCTGGTCTACATCAACGTCGAGCTTCATGGTAAAACCTCCCTATTCAGCCCCCACTTACCATTCACCACCCAGATAAACATGGAAGTGCAGCGTCTGAAGAATACGCTCTTCGCCGCTATCCGCGTTTTTCAGGCAAAGTGCATACTCCGCGCGTTCATCAAGTTCAACAGTTGGACGCACCGTCAGCATTACCTTAAAGCGGCGCGCCCTCGCATCGACTTCAGTCAAATCGGCTACGATTCTTGCAATGTCGGTTACGGGGTTTCCGCTGCGATCGGCAACAAACACTTCATAGTTCGCAGGAAGGATCTTGCCGACCACCGCCTCATCTTGCAGAAACTCCAGGAAGAAGGATGCATTCGAGATGGATTCAAGTTGCGTAACGAGGGACAAGCCAACGGGGCTCGATGCGACAAAGCCACGCGTTCCGGCGCGCTTATTGCTAAAGGTCAAAACCGGCACACACATCTCCTGCAATGATATGCCGCCATGGACAAAGTTCTCGCCTCCGCCGGGACGTCGCAAACGCACGCATTCACGTGGCGAAAAGCCCACGAGGCTACCAGCAGAAGCGGGTAGAGTAACCTTAAGCAGCGTATCGGACTCAGAATCGCTCGAGGCAACAGCCCAGCGGCGTCCAGCCTCAATGACGTCGCCCGCCACGTCCGCAACACTCGTATGATCATATTCAACAAGCGGCTCTGCGGTGTACAGAAACCCATGATCTGCCGTAATGACGATTCGAGACGACATAAACTCACGCACGATGAGTTTGACCAGCACCGATAACTCGTCAATTGTTTCATCGCAGGCATGAAACGCCCTGCGCTCGGTTGCGGCCTTGTCACCAATGGCATCAATGAGATCGTGATAGATATAGACAACGCTCGCGTCTCCTACGACCTTCTTACGTTCGGCACGGTCCATCTCGCCGACAAAACGGTCATAGCGAACCGCAACAGCACCCTCATAATGCTCGCCAATCACCTTTTGGCGAGATTCGATAGTATCGACGCGCCCCCCATCAACAAGCACGCCAAAGCCCGATCCTGCCTCTCCGCATGCCTCGTAACGCATCGTTCCATGAGGCAACAAGGCAGCCATACCGCATCTGGTTATCGAAGGAAACACGCCTTGCACGGCACCAAGCTCGCACTGACCCTTTGTCTCGCGCTCAAGACGCTCGGCGAGTTCTGCAGCAACCTCATAGCGCAAAGCATCAGATACGATGACCCAAATACGCTTTCCGCGGCGATTCGCAGGCTCAACGTAGCTCAGATCAAAATCAACCTGACGCGGAATACCTTTCACATATCCCTGCAAGCCCAATGCATCGCCCGACGCGCTTGCCCAACGGCGAGAGAGCTCCTTAAGAAACCAACCTTTATATAAAGCTTCCATCGACTCAAAGCAGGCGCGGAAGTCTTCATCGAGCTCGTACTCCCCCGCTCTAAAGGCACCGGCGAACTCTGTCACCAGCTCACGGTACCAAGCGTCCATGCGATAGAAATCGCTGGCATAAGAACCCCAAAGGGCCAAAGCCCCCATGCCCGCAAAACCTTCTACATGGTCGCGATAAAAACGCTGCATATGAGCTGCAGCCGAAACGCCGCGATAATAGCAGGCAAGTTCCTCATACCAAAGCGATCCACGACGAGAGGCGACGACCGACAAAACCTCATCAGCAGCATCCACAGACAGACGCACTCGCTCAAACAGAATGCGCAGAATGGTGGCATCGATGCAGGGAAAGACGTCGGCTCCTGCAATACAGTCAAGACCAACGCCAGCGAGTATCTTTCCAAGCTCAAGCTCACGCTCAACCGCCGTTGTCATACTCAACAGCAATAGACGATTACCGCCACGAACCCAATAATCAACGCAAGCGCGGCAGAACGCAGCATGAACAGCCTGGGAAGAGAAACGTCCCGACAGCGCGTCCAGACATCCACCCGTCATCGACCGCGAGCAGGCGGTGAGCAACACGTGGACCAACAACTCGGGAACACGAGATAGCTCGAGCGCGTTCCCCTCAAAACCACACCAATGACAAATGAGCTCGCAGAAATAGCCATTCATCTCATATTCAGCAAGTAGGACAACCACCTGATCAGCATTGCCCTCGTGCAGGAGCGCCAAATAGCCTGATACGATTGCCGCGGGATCGAGTTCGCTGACACCCAAGCAAACAGCCAAAATGCCAAGCTCAAGCTCATCGACGGTCGCAACAGCGACTTCCCTCGATGAATGTAGCAACTTATTGAGCTTTATAACGTTGCGGCGCTTGGCAAAAAAGGCTTTATGGGACTCAAGCGCCGCGCGCATCTCATACGAATCAACCGCGCCGATCTCGCGTAGCTGCACAGAAATATAGTCGGCGGCAAACGGGACGCAACGCGCTTCAACATCCGCCAGCCAATCGCCAGACGGCTCCCCTGCGCAGCGACGATATATGAGCACCTTATGTCCGCCCAAGTCACCATTGAGCTTACGCTTGATAGCAAACCGACCACCCTCGCGATCAACGAGAACGCTGACGCCCGGCAGCTCCAAATCTGCAAGCACATCCTCAAATTCACCGGACGGATCATGCCATACAACAATGACGCCCCCGCAATCGGCATCCTGACCTGCAAACAAATGCAGCAGCTCGGATGTAATATCTGCAAGCTTCATGGCAAACTCTCAAAACTAGTCATCAAACAAACCGGCGAAAATAGCATCCAAATCCTCTTGAGAGGTGGGCTGCGTCTCGAGTATTTCGGAATCAATACACCTGAGCATGGTGTTCTCTTTTTCGCGCAGGCGAGTATATATTTCCTCGTCAAGCGACCATGGATCGGGTTTTCCAAGGTCGTAATCTTCCGAAAGGTAGTAGTACCTTGTCTGCTGATCTTGCGGCAGGCCCAAACGGTGGATTCGATCGCGGGACTGCAGCAAATGGACCAGATTAAAGCTGTACTCGTAGTACACGGCATCGTGACAAATCGAATGCAGCGAAACGGACTCGGCAAGCGTATGAGGATTGGTAATGAGTACGGGAAACTTGCCAGCCCTAAAGTCATCCAGGTCTGCCGAACGACAGACAAGGTCATCCTGACCGTTAATCGTACGCGCCTCAATCCCCATATCAGCCAGACCGCGCTGAAGATCGGACATGCTCTTGATGAAAATGCACCAAACGATAACCGAGCGTCCCTGTGCTACCAAGTCGCCAATCAAAGAGCAGCAACGAGCACGTTTGCTCGATGCCCCGGCAGATCGAATCATGCCCACAATCTTATCGGAGTAGTCGACGGCATCGACCTCGCCGGTCTCCTCGTCTTCTTCGATAATCCAACGATAGTCTTCGGGATTAAGCGTTTCGAGTAGGTCGACCGGATCGTTTTCCATCTGCAGAACACGCAGCATCAAGGTCAGCTTGTTGCGACGGTAACGGTTTTTAATAACGCCGAGCAGCAGATTCGTACGCTCGCCAGACGACACCTTGATAAGCTCGTCGGGTTCAGCCCTCGGGACGCCTAGGTCATCCTTGGTCGTACGGCAATAAAATGGCTGCAACTTGTTGTTCACGAGCTCAATGTCCGAGTCCTCGGCGTTTTTGAGCTCGCTTTTCTCAAAACCAAAAAAGTTGTCATACTCCCGCGGATACAGAATGTGCAACATATTGTAAATATCGATATATCCGTTAGGAATTGGCGTGCCCGTCAGGGCAAACGTATAGGGAGCACTCTTGGAAACCACGAGAGCCGCGTTAGCTTGCTTTCCGCCAACGCGCTTAACGCGATGGATTTCGTCGAACACCAAAAGCGTACGCTCACCAGCGACCTTACTGAGTTCCTCGGCAACGCCAATAGCCGCCTCGTAATTCACAAGCAGCAAATTGCAACCGCCCACACGAGCGCGAATATAGCTCCGACGGTCAGACTTACCAAGCTTTCGGTAAGCATCGTCTTGCGTTGTAAACAAGTTGAGTGGCCACCTATCGCCAAAGCAGAGCCTCCACTCCGTCGCCCAGGAATCAAATGCGTTTTTTGGGCACACGACCATAATGCGATCGACCATGCTGCGGGCCGCCAAAAAGGCAAATGCACCCAGCGCGGTCGCCGTTTTACCCGACCCCGGCACCGAGAAGTTGCCCGCACGTCCCATCGTTGCCAAGAAAAACGCGTCGCGCATCTGGCGATCCTTTAGCAGACGCGCCATGGCGGCATCGACGACCTCCGAGAACTCTGCGAGATGGGCATCGTGTTTGTGGTCGCCGCGTTTGATCTCGTTTCCCAAACGCGAACGTTGCTCGGCAAGTTCGCGAATCTGCGTAAAGCCGTCCTGAAGGTCTTCATCCACCGATAGCGCGACACCAAGACGGCTGGCAACCTTCGATAGCTTGCCAACAATCTTTTCGAACTCCGTATAGTTGCCGATCTCTTCGAGCAAAATGTGGCCCTTGACGACACACCTAACGTATGCCCTGCAGGTCATCTTAAAGCGAGCATTGCGACGCAGAGAGTCGGCATCGAGAGGCTCGGGATCAAGATAGATTTGTCCGCCTCGCTGATATAAACGCATTGCTTAGCCTTCTAGAGTTTTTTGGACGACATCGAGAACTTCCTGGGCCTTCTCAAGAAGGGACTGCAGCCCATCCTGCATATCAGCAAGCTGCTCAGGCTCTAACTTGTGCAGTATTTCCACGTCAACATCGTTAACATCCGAGAGCGCATTGCGAACGGCGCGCACCTGTCCGTTTTTGATCTTACGATTGCCGGCCTTAGCGCGCGCTACATTTCTAGACGCCTTCATCCCCTCTTTCAAACGCGTGTCAGAGCCATACGTATCGCGAAGATATTCCGTAGTGACAACCACGTCGTCAGGCTTTTCCGCAAGCCTCTCCAAAACCTCAACGGCATAATCCAGCTGCTCTTCGCGCAGTTTGTCGTCAGCAATCAGATTATCGATGAACTCACGAACCCCACGCGTCGCGTCGCCGAATGTCTGGCACATTAAATTAACAAACACTGCGTTTTTAATTTCTTCTCGCTTGTCCTTGTTCTTGACCTTCACGAGCCCGTTCGTAAGCGACTCGATAGGGCCTTGCAGCTTAAGGTCCTGAGCAATATGAAATGCCCCGGGAGCTTCACAAAACTCAAGGAAATCTTTCAACATATCAATTTGAGCGAGGCAGTTCTTCATTTTGCTCTGCTTCATATTGGCATGCTTGGCATATTCTTCTGCCGTCATACGCCCTTCATTGACCCACCTATCGATATCGACCAGACGAGAGATGGCATCATATTCCTGCTTGGTGTCCTCGCCCAGCTGAATCTCGAGCTCAAGACCCTTAATGGCATTTTCGTCATAGGTATCGGGGAACACACAGCAGCGCAGCATGCGAAGGGTGTTCTCGGCGGCAGACAACTTACGCAAGCAGGTAAAACGACGGTTACCGTCAATGACAACGCCGTTGGTCAGAATGATCGCAGATTGTTGTTGACCCTTGTTTTTAATATCCAACATGGTCGTCTTAAGATGCTTGGGGTTATCGGCCTCGACCATATCAGCAATAAGGTTATCGAGTTCCGTTTGGTCCTGGGGCAAACCTTCGGGATGCTCCGCCTGATAGCGCGAAATGAACGTAGCAATTCGCCCGTTCTGCACATTAAAGTGCAGCTTATCGACGCGCACCTCGTAAATCGGACAATCCTGGTTCTGGCCACCAATAAACTTGCGCTCGCTATTGCCGGTTTCGCGAACCCAACCCTCGGCAATGCCTGTCTTGATGAACTTTTCCATTTCCATTGTCTTACTCCACTTCTAGTACAAACTGGTCATGACTAACAAATACGCGCTCGCTGGCACTCGAATAAAACAAGTCCGACTTACGGATTATCTGGATGAGCTGCGAACGCGGGACCACTACGCCGTACTCCTCCGAAAGCAAGTCGACAAGATCGTCGATATCGATCGATATCTCGCGCGCCACCACCGCCTGGATAAAATCACGACCTTTCATGGGATGCCCGCGTGGCGCAAAGAGCTTAATGCCCACAAGGTTTCCGTGGCCCAGCAAGTCCTCCTGCGACAAGAGGGCGCTTTCGTAAAATGCATCGGATAGACCATACTCGAGTAAGGGTAAATCGGATGCGCAGCGCCTGAGCGACGGCACGGTAAAGTAGGGCGTATCGTCCTCAGCGCCACGCTCGATGGCATCCAATGCAAAGCTGCGCAAATCGGCGTCCCTTATGTCAAGCTCATCAAGGCCGTCGCGCGTAATCCAGCTCGACTCATCGTAGTCAAGCAAGTCGCCCGACCTAATGGCTCGATAGACCATGTTTTTAAAGGACATGCAGTTCAACATGGATTGAGGCAGGCTATCGTGCTCGACGATGGCTCCGTGCATCAAAGACAGATAGAAATCTGTCTGGCTTACGCCCCGGCCTCTACAGGCGCAGTCAGCATAAAGCGTGAACCCCGTTTGATAGGCAAACAATTCCAGCTTGAGCGTTTCGTCGGGCGAACATCCCGCCAGCTCCGCAAACCGGGAAAGCAGGTACCAATCCTCATCAAGCTTGGGAAGAGTTGGCTCACTGGCCATGACGCCTTCAGATCCGGTATCAACACGCTCGCCATGGAACGGCTGGGGATGTACGTCTTCAGCCACGGCAACGCACGGAGCTGCCACGGCCGGCCCGTATTCATCATCTTCAATAACGTTTTCTCGGGCTTCGACCGGATCACTTTGCGTCTCGGGGACAAAGCTCTCAGCACTCGCTTCAACGTCCGCAAACCAATCGTTCGCATCGACAACGCACGGTGATGACCGATAGAACAGCGCTCGTTCATCGAAGCCGAGTTCGTTAATAGCTCGAATCGTATCGAATTTGCCGGCCACATCCTCGCGAATCAACACAACATCGTCGGGCAACAATAGCCGCTCAACAACATCCGCGTATGCACCGCCAACGTCATGCCATAAAAGAATGGAACCGGACGTTGTATCAAATGCCATTTCCAGCTGTTCGGAGAGCTCGATCAGAGAGTCATCCAGCATTTGTTCTTCGCATGGCGCGGGGGTCTCATCGACACCCAGGAACCGATAGCCAAAACCATGCACCGTTTTAATCCAAAGGGGATTCTTTACCTCATCTCCCAGCTTCTTACGGAGGTTTTTAACATGCGAAGCAAGAGCTCTATTCGATTCAGCGAAGCCAACACCCATCGAAATCTGAGAGAGTTCCTCATTTGAAATCTCAACGTTTGGCCTAGCCGTAAGTGCATTCAAGACACTGTGCTCAATTGGCGTAAGCGCAAGCTCCTCGCCATCGAGCTGAACAATACGGTTCTCAGAATCAACGACAAGCATACGGTCGCCATGCGCAGAACGAAATACACGCCCGCCCTCACCAACGCTCACCTCAGGCTCAAATCCTGGAGCAAAATCGAGACGATAGCCATAACCGTGAACGCCCTTAAGCCAACGAGCGTTGCGGGCATCTTCTTTCAGTTTCTTGCGAATGTTCTTGATATGGCTATCGAGCACTCGATGCGACTTAGGGTCATCGTGTCCGAATGCCGCAACAAACAGCTCTTGGCGAGAAAATGCATGACCCGGTTTTTGAGCCATACAAAACAAGATGTTGAACTCATTGGGGGTCAAACATAGGTAGGCGCCGTCCATGTACGCATCGCACATGGTTGGATCGAGCAGAAGATTGCTATCGATTCGAATGATCTGATTGTTGTTTACCAATGATCCCATAGCGGCTCTTTCAACTTCTGACACACAGACGACTATTTGATTTTGGCGAGAACGTCCTGGAACTTGGCGTAATTAACCTTAACGCCGTCATCCAAATCAATCTCAATCATTTGGTCTGCAAGGTGGTGGACCTTCTCCTCGTAGCTCACGAGCTCGGCAGCTTGGTCGCTTATGCGCTTTTGCTCCTTAGCAAGACGAGCACGATCACGACTGTCGCTTACCTCTATCTGGTCGGCAACCCACATCAACCGATTGCGGTAACGTTCTTGCTGAGGATGGATATAACCCGTACGAATCAGCGCCAACAAATCAGGGCGATAGCGATGCATGTAGACCAACGCCCTAAAGCCGCCCTTCTTGCCCGAGTCGAACAGCCAGTAGATGGGGCGCTTTTTATAGGTCTGGCAGTGGTCCTTAAAGAAGTCCTTCAAAAAGTAGGTGCGAATTACCTCGCGCGAGGTGCCCTTGCCGCCGAGCGCCTCGGCAATAAAGGCCAGGTTCTGCTCGAGCGTCTCCTCGCCGTACACGGTGCGCACAAAGTCGATAAGGTAGCGCACGATGTCATCGTCAAAGTACTCGTCATCGGTAATGGGCAGCACGTTGTCGCCATCGGGCATAAAGGTCACGTGATCGGGATCGGGCATCTTGGCCAGATAGTCGTTGACCGTGGCACCCTGATCGGCCAAAACCAAACCGTCCACGTCCAGCGAATAGCGGCCGAACATGCAGCCCACGGCATAGCTTATAAGCGAGGTGATCTCGTCGCGCTTGGTGCGCACGTACTTGTTGCCCTTGTAACTCTCAGGGATCTCGTCGGCGGTATCAAAGATGCGCGCCACCGATACGTACTTGTCCTCGACCTCGATGGGCACTTCCCCCTCCATGTTGTAGATCTTGGCAAAGATTCGGTTGAGCTCCTCCTCCTTAGCGCGAAGCTGCTCAAAGCGAGCATTGACCTCGGCCTTGCGAGCCTCGTATTTTTCTTGAAGTAAAGTGGCCATGATAGTCCTTCTCTAATATTGGCCCGAAAACCGCACTCAAGGGGCAACGAATTGAAGCCTTGATTGCAGATGGAAGCCGAATAAACCGCATATTATGCGCCTCTCACTTGTGATTAATACAAACGAACTCAGGGCACGCATCACGAAGCGTCCCATCCCTCAATTTGTTCATCTACAATTCGAAGCATGTTCTCAACCGCTTCTCGCCACGATCTGACCGTACTAGCCTTAATACTCTCGGTCTTATCAGTCTTCTTGTTTAAATCGACTTCATGAACTATTTTGTGTCGACGTTTAATCAGATTCTCAATTAATGATTGACTCTTAAACTGAGTTAGCGAAATCCCGATTTTGGAAAGCCAGCTGCATATCTCCGAGTATTGGTTAAAAGAGACCAATGAAAGCTGTGATTCGATTGACGATTGAATCAAATCTGAAACCTGTTCATTCTTATATTGGGCCAAATCCCTAAGCGTAAATTTCTGAGCTCTCTTTTGAGCAGAACCAAGCAACGAAATGCCTTCGAGTTCTTTTAAATCCCCCATATCGAACAACCAATCGGATAGCATCCCCCGAACATAATCTTCCTGAGATCCGTGAAGTAGAACAACGGCAGCTCTCAATATGTCAGCAGAACGTACATCTTGCTTACTGCTAACCAGACGTCTGGCTTCTCCCTTTTGTAGTATTTCATAAAGAGCAAGAAGGCTGTCAACTCGAGACAAATTATCTTTAAGCCTATTAAACCGATCCGTAGACATTTGTCACCTACACCAACGGGTGGCGTTTGAAATCCCAGGAGGTTTCAAACGAGTCCCAATCGGCATCAGCAATGGACACCGATTGGTCGGCATAGTCAACAACTTCAGTGTCAAGAGCGCTTGAAGGAGGCATCGGAAGCGAGAGGACATCACCAACCGTTGTATTCAAAGTCGGATTAATCGCATCAAGTAGCTCTGAAGCAATCGATGAGTTCATGAACGCCAAATCGATAGACAAAGCTCTTTCGCTATCTTGATTAGACATGAAAACTGTCGGGGCACCAGAAGTGAACAGCTCACCTTGGTCTTTTACTCGAAACGAGCAGCGACCCGACGTGATTAAGCCCCAACAAATTCCCTTCCTTTCGATGGACCCAGATTTAGGAAGGCCGCCATGCTGGTCATAAAAATCGTTAGCTTCATCAGACCAGTTCACTACGTCATATTTCATTCCAGACCATCTCGAGAAACCGCCGCCGTTCGACAACGGCATCCATAACCTCCCAATTAAAGAAGCTGGGACCTCCCACCAATTCCTGACATATTTCTCATTGTCATGAGTTTTTAAACGGCCACCTGACACATAAGCAGACTTCATCGTTCCTAGCTCAAACATGTGCCCATATTTCTCGGAAAGCCAGTAGGCGATGGGAGTGCCGGGAATCTGCTTGAAGGTCTCGGCGTCGCGGCGGTAGAACTCAGTCTCCCCAGCAGGGAACGAAACAGGGTTCCCAGCCGCATCCAAGTCTTTAGCTTCGATTCGACAATAAGAACCAAGGCTATTTGCACGGCAATTAGCAAACACCGTTGCAGAAGTATTGAATGCAATCCTCATCACCATATGCCCCATGTAGCACATGGAAACGATTGATTTGCTGTCAAGAACTCGACGCCTCATTGCCTCAAAGCTACTCAGAAACATCCAAGATGCCATCGTAACCATCGCTGAATAGCCGCGGTCCTTCGCCAGGTTGAACCCGCGCTCGATAAAGCACGTGCACAGGTCGCTCTTGACGTCGGGATAGTTCTTCTTGACCCACTTAGACATGAAGGGGCCGAAGCTAGAGCTGCCCATGTAGGGCGGGTTGGCCACCACACAGTCGTGGCGGCGAGCGAGGATCTCGCAGGTCTTAAGAGCACATTCCAGTTTATTTTTAGAACTACCGTCAAACAGACCATCGGTGCCGGTGAGCTCGATCGCCTCACGCAGTGCGGCAAGGTCGCCCTCGCTCGGAGCGAGCAGCGAGCCGACCTCGCCCAAATGCGTTAGGGCATCGATGAGATCCTTCTTCTTGGCAAGCGCGGTGCCGTGCGGAATGTCATCCTCCTCCAGCATAACCGGCCCGAGCACGGCAACATCCGCCTGAACCCCACGGCCAAAGAAACGCCTATCCATCTCTCGAGCGCACATAGCCAGCGCCAAACCTGCAATCTGGGCGGCGCGAGGGTCAATTTCCATACCATGAAGGTTCTTGGACAAAATGAGTCTGGGGATATCGCGCATACGGTATTCGCGCTCTAAATACATCTTTGCCAGAAGTTCAAAGGCGTAAACGAGAATATGTCCCGATCCACAAGCCGGGTCGCACAGCGAAATATCCTCGGGACTCTCGATTTTAATGAAGTCCTCGTGCTCCGCATCGGGCTCGATGTAATACTCCATTTCATCACGCAGGGGACTTTTCGGGTTGTTCAGCATCCACAAACGCCCCAAGGAGTTCTGCACCATGTAGCGCACGATCCAGTTGGGCGTAAACAGTTGCGTGGCGGGACCGATGGTGTCCGGGGTCTCCTTGGCCTTAGATTTAAAGAATGCGTCTTTGACCTCGGAATTGTAGAACTGATACATCCAGCCCAGGGACTCGACGTTTTCCCACGTGCTGCGCTTAACCCGTTCGACTAGAGCGCACAGAACGCCTTCTTCACCGTGGTCCAAAAGCCTTGTCGGAAGCAGTAACGCATCCGCCGTGCCCACGCGGCCAAAGATGTCGGGCAGGCACTCGGCGAGCTCGTTCATCTGCGCCACCAAAATAAGACGGAACAGCGCCTCATCATCTGCCGCAGCGACAAGGTCAAACACGCGATCGCGCTCTAAGCCCGGCAGATCAAGCTCCGTCGGCATACGCAAGCAGTCTGGCGAAAATCTATCGTACTCCGAGGTTTCGCAATATGAACTTAGCATGCGGACGCCACAAGGCAGATAGCCTCGTACTTCCATATAGCGTATTGCAGCGAAGCGATTGAACCAGGTGTAGGCCATTTCCTCGCAAAAGTGCGCATAGCCGCCATGCTCTATGCGGCGATACAGCTCCGAACGTTGCGAACGCTCGAGCGCAGAGAGCACCGTGCCCTTAACGATGGTTGCATCGCGATCGAATTCTTCACGCCCCGCATCGTCGAGCCCGTAGGCATAGCAACGCTGACGAACCTCGTCAATTAAACGGATGCGCGCCCAAGGGCAAAACTTTTCGAGCTCTTTCGTATCCATGTTTCTCCCTTAGCCCAAACGGATGGCGTCATTACCCTCAAGGCTTCGCAGCAGCTCTTTGCGCGCGGCATCCAAATAGTCATCAATCTGCTGTTGCGAGCTCAGCTCCAGCGGCCTAAATACCATGCTGCGGCTCACCGATTTAACACGTCGCCTAGGTGCCGGTGCAGATTGGGGCTTATTCGGCTGGCCAGGCGCAGTGACCCCCGAATAATCAGTCGTTACCGTCACACTCGTATTTGCCGGTTTGGGATGATTCGCCTCTTCATAGGCATCGTCAATCATTTTGTACAGAGTCGTCTGGGCACGATCGAGCTTGACGGGCACAGCATCCAGGGCGGTCAGCGTTGCCGCATTATGCACCTCATCTTTTCGAGCGCCGTGCGACTCCCCGATGCGTGCCAGAGCGATGCCCTTGCCTTGGGCATACGCTTCGATATCCCCATAGCGCTCCTCGACAGAATTGAGCATGGCGATACGCTTTTGGTCTAAAAGCTCCTTGTAGGCAGCTCTCACCTGTAGATTTGCCTCGGATAGCTTTTGGAACTGCAAACTCAGACTCGGTTGTTTAACCGCTCCTCCAATGACGGAAAGCGCATCAAGCGTCTCAGAATCGCCCTCAAAGTAATCGCGCTCGCTCTCCATTCGCTTGAATATCTCGCAGGCACTGTCGAATACAGCTACCTTGCTACCGAAAAACTCGTCAATATCTTCGAGATCTTCAGCCGCATCTCCCAGCTCCTCCTCTTTTCCGGCGATCGCCATAATTAGATCGACGGCATCGCGGCCGCTCTGCAATAAGCCTTCGATAAGGTTCTTTGCATCCACGACCTCCGTATAGCCCGGGTAACCTGGGTTACGCAGATACTCGACCGAAAGAAGGCTCGCCAAGCTATCGCGGCGCTTTTCAAGCTCCTCGCGGCATGCCTCGGCAAGGCTGTCCTCTTCGAGCGGCAGAGTATGATTGCCGCTCAACTCTTCTACAGCCTGTCGCGCCTTAGATATGGCTGCTCGAGAAAGCTGCTGGCGCGCCTCAACAACAGCCTGTCGTGCCTTAGCAGCCTTTCGCAGATAATCGAGGATCTTGGAATCCCTAAGATCAATCGCTTGTCCCGCGCAAAGCAGGCGAGCGCGCTTTTGTGCCAGCAGCGTTGCAACCACGGCGGCAATGTCAATCTCCGCCCAACCGTAAGGTTTCGCATGATATGTCTCGAGCAGCTCGCTCATTGTTACCTGCATATGTTGGGCAGCGCGAGCTTCCAACAGGCGCATAACCGCTTCGATGGCTCCGGCGTTGGACTCTTGCCCATTCATTGCCGGAGTGTACGCGGTTAGAATTTGCTTGATCTGCATATCGCTGTCGTAGTTTTTATCAATAAGCGACAACTTGTTGTACGTGACGGAAACAAGCTGGCGTACGCAGTCCTCGATCATATTCTTGGCAGACGCCGATTTGACTGGCGAATACTCACTGCCGTAGACATAGAACGTTCCATGCAGCACCGCCTGGCGCATAAGGTCCTCTGCACGCTTATCCAGAGCAACGCGCTCTTCCTGCTTGCCGCGCAAGATCGAAGCCACCACTTCGCTGTGATTGTCTGCCTGACGGCTATTGAGGTATTGCTCAATACATGCCGACTGATACAGACAGTCGTAATAGTCCTGCTGGGAATCGAGCACCACAATGGCCTCTCCCCTGCTAGAGCCAAGGAGCAGGTCCTCGCGCGAAGGGATCGGGGTGCCATCCACACCAGAAATAACGCGCAGTGCCAGCCCCGACGCGCTGTTAAAACGGGTGTCGTCCAGATATTCCTCAACGTCAAAAACGTTTTTGCCAACCGTCACCTTGGCGTTTTCGAAGACCTGCCTAAACATGATCTGTGCGGCCTTGGACGTAATCTTCGCAGCATCCGGCTGCACGCGCGAAATCTGCTGGGCAATCTCCTGCTCTTCGTCGGTCAGGTACTTATACGTTTCGCCATTGCGAGCCACATAGTTTTGTCGTACCAAACGCTCCAGGGACTGCGAAATCTGCTCACGAACGTTAATGCGGTCGGTGCGGACGTCGTCGGTCATAAGGGTGACCAAGTTTTCAACGTTTGCCGGCATGTCCTTATCGACATACAGGATCAAGAAAAGCAGCTTGAGTACCGGAATGTCGCATTCCTCGAGACCCTGCCCCTTTTGGGCGGCATCCGCCGCTCGAAGAACCACACGACGATGATAGTCCTCGAGCGACGTCGAGATCGTATTGTAGAAACGCCAAAGCGGAACCAGCGCGTTCTGGTCCTTGTCCTCTATGCATCGTGCGGAGTCTTGAAAGCCGCTCAGCATGGAACGCTCGGCACTTGAGCTGTTTTTTCCGGACGCGCCGTGATTGCGCAGCTCGTCCATGATTTTTTGAATGAGCTTAAACTGGTAATCAGCAAACGGATACGTGCTGGCGAAGTCTTCGGCGCCCTCGTAGCCAATTAGATCGGCCGCCGCATCCTTAAAGCTATACAAGTTGTTGAGGACCGCCGAGCGTTCCTGGTATTCAGCTTTCAGCAAGTCGTTCGCATCCTGATTTTTCGCCAAAATGCGGCGACGAATAACTTCATCGGCGCACGAGCTGCTCAACGACAAGCGCGTATTAAAGCGATCCTGAATCTTGGAGAAGTCGCTGCCCTTAACCTTGGTAATTTGATCAATCGCCTGCTGTCCGGTGACCATAACCCATACACGGCCGCCACATTTGGTGCCTAGCGCCTCGACAATGCTCTGCAAGTTCAGCATTAGCTCGGTATCGCTCGCGATAAACTGGCTCATCTCGTCGGCCATAAAGATCATGCGATATGAGCCGCCGCATTCTTGCTCGCGACGCTTTGTGTATTTAGCAATATCGTCGGTAAGCTGGTCGATTGAAAAATCATTACTTTCCGATTTTTCATACCAGCGCTCTGCCTCGTCCTTGCTCATGACGCCCGTGCGACTGAGTGCCTCGATAACGTCGTCGGAGTTAAAGTCGTAGTCCTCGCGGCCATCGACCCAGGGGCTATGATTAATCTCTTCGAATGCGGCACGGAATTCCTGAGTTTTACCGGCGTCGTCAATACGACGCTCCAGGCGAGCGAGCTTAAAATCTGCACCGTAGAACCCACGGCTCTCGTAATACATCTTGGCAAAAATGCGCGCAACCGCGCTGCCATCCTTATTGAGCGGGCTTTTGATGCCCATATTAAAGAGGATGGCGTCGGTCGTCACGCCCGCCGCGCGCTTTGCTTTGTCGGCAAGTTCGGCATCTTCAAAACGCGGGGCAATATACTCAATCGCAGTTTTACCTGCCGCCTCACGGTTCGTGAACAGGTAGCTAAGCATCTTGAGAAAGTGAGATTTACCCGAGCCAAACGAACCGCTAATCCACACGCCAACTTTGTCCGTCGGAGCATCGAGGGCCCGAACATACGCATCGAAAAGCGTCTTGAAATGGCGGCGAAGCTCGTCGGTCACAACATATTCGTTCAGCTCTTGCCTGACACTGCCGTCATCCTCCTGATCGACCTTAATAACACCGTTAATGTTTCGGTCGATATCGTGCTCAAACATATCTTTGATCTTCATGGGAATGCCTTTCGATGACCGGAAACGTTTTTAGAGTTGGTTAAACGCGCGATAGTAGTTGCCGTCGGCAATCGTGCCAAACAGCTTTAACTGCTGCCCGTCATAGGTGCCGGGGTAAAACAAAACGACGGGGATATCGGAAAATACCGGTTGAATAGACTCGAGAATGATGTGGGCACGCATGAACGGGTAAATCTTGCCAACGCCCGTGATAATCAGGACGTCGCGCCCGCGCTTCGGCTCGCCGTATCTCTCGATAAAGCTGTCGTGAATGAACTCGAGGTACTTCTCGGGTCCCACTCGGCTCTGCATGCGTTGCAAGAAGTGATCGCTACCTCGTTTTTCCTCAAGGGCGCTCATCTTTTCTAAGATGCCGCGTTTTTCGCAAATGCCGACAAACACGCTCCACAGATCGAACGAAACAATGTTAGGGGTGTCGATTTTTGCCTGGCGCTCGCGTTCGTTATCATCCACTAGCTGCTGAGTCAGAGCGCGCACCTGGTCTTCTTGCCTAGCTGCATATGGATAGATGTAGAGTGGAACCTCGCCACCCAAGCCACGACAATTCAAAAACTCGGGGTCGTGGAATTTGGAACGAATGAGCTCAAAGCTCATATCGATTGAAGGCAACTCGGTTGCTGTCATCTCGCACCCCTATTCCGTTATGCCAAAGGCAGGCAGGACCGCGGCATCGTCGTTGGCCCGAACGCAACGCTCGAGCTCAAAATCGAGCAATGGCGGACGAAGGGTTTCGGTTTTGCGGCTATACAATCCGGCGCCCTCTATACAGTTGACGAGGACTTGGCGCACCTTATTGCACGTAGCATCCGACCACGTTGCAACGCGATCGTCCTGCGCGCGAAGCCCTTCGATAAACGTAACGATCTCCGATTTTCGAAGCGAGAGATCAAAAAGATTGAACTTAGGGGCAATCACGCACGTCATAAAGTCCCAAACAACTCGGTTGTCGCACATCATTGCATACAGGTTGACCTGCGCGAGCTGTTCGAGCGAGCCATGCGCAGCAAGATTAATCAGGCTCGCGCGCACGCCTTCGTCTTCGCTAAGAGCCAACAACCGGCGGCAGCAAGCACGGGCGATAGACTTTTGCTCACGCTCAGTAGGATATTGAAAGAGATTTTGGGCGGTAACCTTTTCAATTATCTCTTTCGTATCAGAAAAGTTCTCGTCCACCATGAGGCGCGCAACGACACGCGTCTCATTAACAAGCCACTGTTCACGTGTCATAGAACCACGATAGGTGGTGGGCATGCTCATGTCGTTCAGCCTCTCGACGAATCAAATAGGTACATTTGATTCATACGACAAAACGCTTCACATCCATTGAGCAACATTTTGTTGCACAACATTTTAGCTGCGAAAACTCTCTGAACGGTAAAAATATTCTGTGAACGGCAAAATGAGGATCTGGTTTATTGCGGTTACTGGAGCTGCTGAGACGACAGAATTGATGGATGGGGTGGATGCCACAAAGCGACATGTCTCACCGGATAGTCATGCTTAGTCCTTCGAGCATAAACGCGCTTGTGAATGCAGACGCGCATACGCATAACACTCCTTTCGCGCTGAGACCCCTCGTCCTCCGCTATAATCAGCATAGAGTTATACATATGATTCTATGTAAGGAGTTTCATATGCCTGTTGTAAAGCCTATTTCCGATCTGCAACGCAACTTTGGTTCCATAGCAGATAGTTGCCACGAAACCAAAGAGCCCGTCTACCTAACCAAAAACGGGTCGGCATCGCTTGTCGTCATGGATGCCGAGGCCTATGACGAGCAGACGCGCGCACTAACCGCCATTCAGGAGCGCGAAGAACGCATCCAGCGAGCCATCACGCGGGGCTACGACGACTTAGTAAACGGTCGTGTGCGACCTTGGAAACAGGCCAAGGCAGATGCAGATCGCATCAGGGCAGCTCGCCATGAAATTGGATAACGCAGACGTCGAGTTCTACTCAGAGCTCGACGAACTTGATGAGCCTTTTGATGTTGTCATGACTGACGAGGCACTCTATGCCTATGCCGAGATTCCTTCGAAGCGAGTCTACGCCAGAATCGGCAACCTCATCGACTTTCTAGCCGAGCATCCTTATTTTGGCGAAGAATACGACCCCTACTATCAGGCGGCCTTTCCGCCCATTGACTGCAGGGTCTTCTTTTGCGCGCACTACGGCGTGTACTACCACGTGGATGTTGAGCAGCGAAACATCAGCATCCTGGCAATCGAGGACCATCGAAAGAACCCTTTGAGTAGATTCAAACTACTCAAGTAGCCTCCCCCATGTAACCATCCTGTAAATCATAGCGGCGCAGTCGAGTTTTACCGTGATGCGGTCGCGCCCGGCGCTCCACTGTGCTAAAGTATCCCGAACGTTCAAACGGCTACGAGGGGGAACTAGAAGATGGCACGTGTGCACAACTTCTCAGCTGGCCCGGCCGCGCTGCCCGCAAGCGTGCTCGTCGAGATCGCCGACGAGATGATGGACTACCGCGGTTGCGGCATGTCCGTGCTCGAGATGAGCCATCGATCTAGCATGTACCAGCAGATCATCGATGACGCCGAGGCAACCCTGCGCCGTCTGCTGAGCATCCCCGACAACTACCGTGTCCTGTTTTTGCAGGGCGGCGCCACGTTGCAGTTTGCGGGCATCCCCATGAACCTCATGCGCCGCGGCCGCGCCGGCTACGTTGTAACCGGCAACTTTGCCAACAAGGCGTACAAGGAGGCCGCCAAGTACGGCGAGGCCGTGCTGCTCGCGAGCTCCGAGGACACCAATTTCGACCGCATCCCCGACATGGCCGACGTCAACGCGCGCATTGCCGCCGAGGCCGCGGGCGACGGGCTCGACTACGTCTACATCTGCCAGAACAACACCATCTTTGGCACCATGTTCCACGAGCTGCCCAACTGCGGTGATGTGCCGCTGGTCGCCGATGTCTCGAGCTGCTTTTTGTCGCAGCCGCTCGACGTCGAGCGCTACGGACTCATCTACGCCGGCGCTCAGAAAAACGCCGGCGCCGCGGGCGTCACCGTCGTTATCGTGCGCGGCGACCTGATCACCGACGGTCCGGCCTTTGCGCAGACTCCGCAGTACATGGACCTTAAGACCCAGGCCGCCAAGGGCTCCATGCTCAACACACCCAACACCTTTGGCATCTACGTATGCGGCAAGGCGTTCCGTTGGGTTGAGCAGACCGGCGGACTTGCCGCCATGGCCGAGCGCAACTGGGCCAAGGCCAACCTGCTCTATGACCTGCTCGAGCACAGCGAGCTGTTCCATGGCACCACGCAGGAGGGCAGTCGCTCCATCGCCAACGTCACCTTCCGTACCGGCGATGCCGAACTCGACGCGGCCTTTGTCGCAGGCGCGGCCGAGCACCAGATCCAAAACGTCAAGGGCCATCGTCTCGTCGGCGGCATGCGCGCTAGCGTGTACAACGCCGTCACTATGGAGGACGTGCAGGCGCTGGCCACGTACATGAAAGACTTCGAAGCGCAGCATAGTTTGAGTCCGCGATCTAACTAGCCCGCAACACGCGGGCCGACCAGCCACTTCAAACCACTTGTTTTAGACAAACCTGCTAAGGAGTTTTTCCATGCGTAAGATTAAGACCATCGACGACATCACTAAAGACGGCAAAGTCGAGTTTGGCGAGGGCTACGAGTTTGTAAGCACCGCCGAGGAGGCCGACGCGATCCTGATGCGCTCGACCGACCTGCACGGATACGAGCTGCCCGAGGGCATCCGCGCCATCGCCCGCTGCGGCGCCGGCGTCAACAACATCCCCGTCGAGGAGTACGCCAAGAAGGGCGTCGTCGTCTTTAACTCCCCCGGCGCCAACAGCAACGCCGTCAAGGAGCTCGTCCTGGGCATGCTGGTGCTCTCGAGCCGCGGCGTAGTGCAGTCGATGAACTGGGTGCGCGACAACGCCGACGACCCCGAGATCCAGGTCGATGCCGAGAAAGCCAAGAAGGCCTTTGTGGGCCGCGAGCTCAAGGGCAAGCGCATCGGCGTCATCGGTCTGGGCAACGTAGGCTCCAAGGTTGCCAACGCCTGCGTCGACCTGGGCATGGACGTCTACGGCTACGATCCGTTCATTTCCGTTGAGCACGCGTGGGTGCTGAGCCGCGAGGTGCAGCGCGTGGGCACGCTCGAGGATCTATGCCGCGGCTGCGACTACCTCACCGTGCACGTGCCCAGCAAGGCCGACACAATCGGCATGATCAGCACCGAGCAGATTAACCTGCTGGCACCCGACGCCGTGCTCATCAACTACGCGCGCGAAACCATCATTGACGAGGACGCCGTCGACGCCGCCCTACGCGAGGGCAGGCTGAGCTGGTTTAGCTGCGACTTTGCCACGCCCAAGACCGTCAAGATGCCCAATACGTTTATCACCACGCACTCGGGCGCCGGCACTGGCGAGGCCGAGGCCAACTGCGCCGATATGGCCATCAGCGAGCTCAAGGATTACCTGGAGAACGGCAACATCGCGCACAGCGTCAACTACCCCGCCTGCAGCATGGGCAAGGCGCGCGCCGCGAGCCGCATCGCCTGCCTGCACGCCAACGTGCCCAACATGATTGGCCAGATCACGGCCATCCTGGCCAAGGACAACGCCAACGTGCAGCGCATGACCAACGAGTCTGCCGGCGAGAACGCCTACACCATGTTCGACACCGACGAGCACCTGAACAGCAGCACCATCGAGGCGCTCAAGCAGATTCCGTCGATGTATCGCGTGCGCGTGATCAAATAGCGCCGGCACCAAGCCTGCCAGGCAGGCCATGAAGCCCATTCGGCCCCCGTTTTCACGAAACGGGGGCCGATTTCGTTGGTACGGCTGGCTTTAAAAATGATACCCAGAACAAGTTTTTTCGGATAATCGACAGTCCCACCCAAATCGCTAGGCGCACCCGCTTTGATAAACAGCTTTATCAGGGACTTTAGTGGGTAAAAATCGATCTCTATATACCACATTCAAGTTGACTGTCGATTTTCCGAAACAACATGTTATGGATAGCATTTTTAAAGCCCTTCCAAGGCGAAACTGAAGCTTTTTTTGCGCCCAAAACTCTAGCTCATGCGACCGTTTTCCACCCGCGCGGCTACATTCCCGCCCAATCGATAAAAATCTCCTCACGAAGCCGCCGTTCAAGCTCCTGCTGCCGCGGTGTCTTGTCTTTCAACGGCGCATCGAGATAGGACATGATGAGTTCCATCACCACGCGGAAGGCATCGGAGTCGGCCAGCTGGCCATAGGTCATCAAAACGACGGGATATCCCATCGCTTGCAAGGCCGTCGTTCGGTCGGAGTCAGAGATCTTGGATTCTATCGATCCGTGTATGGCTTTACCTTGGCATTCAACCAGACACTCTCGGCTGCCGTCCTTATTTGCCAGCAGGATATCGGCATAGCGCCTATCAAGTCCCGAAATCAGGCGGGCGCTGCGCGTCATACGAATCTCAACGTTATTGGTAAGGCGCAGCCCTTCGCCGCCGCGCAACCTCGTAAGGCCAAACAGCATCGAAGCCTGAACCTCGAGCGGCGATGCCGCCACCCCCGTAATGCATTTCGCGGCACGTGTGAACGATTTAGCGCCGCGGAGCCCCGAAATCTTATCGACGTACTCGGTAAGTTCAGAGAGCTCAATCAAGGGAGGTCGTGTCCACAAGTCCGTTGGATTCCCCGAAGCATCCTTTACGTTTTCCCAGCCCGACCGCGCGTCACCCCACCGGCTCCCATACGCCTGCTCAAGTGCCAACTTTACCTGAGGCGCAATCTTGCACACGGCAAAGGTGCCGCACATCTCATACATGCACATGATCAGACGCTCGTTTGAAACCGAGGAAGCCAGGGTCAGCAGGGTAAAGAGCGGGGACGCGACATCGAGGCCAAGCTCTGTCTGCCGCATGGAATCAAACGGCCTCTCCCCGTTCCAAACATGTCTGACAATGCGATCGCCCTTGCGCCCGCAGACGCCCTGCGCCAACACGTGTAACGGGGTGCCCAGGAAATGCTTGACAAGCGGGTGCTCACAAAGATGCCCCCTGCGCGGATCGTCTACAGAATCGGGCAGGTCCGGCATTATCGCCAAGACCTGTGGGGGTATCCGGTGATACCGAAAGGCAGATATGTCGCACAGCATGTCGTCCATGAAGGGTACGTACCCACCGCGTCGTTTGTAAACCCGCTTGGACGGCAAACGTGCTGGCTTGGCCTGCGAACGGCAAATACTGCTGTGCGCGCGTCACGAATCTCTCGGGAGGCTTACAATCGGTTTGGGAAGCAAACTGATTGTGAGGTTGCATATGGTTGATGAGGACTTTGCCTGGCGGCTTGCGCAGGACCTTGTGAAGATTGACAGCTCGGACCCCGGCGCATATGAGGGCGAGATCGAGCACTTCATTAAGAGGCTCATTGAACAGCGGCTGGCACAACTTGATAGTCCCGCGCTCGATGCCGTGCAGATTGCAGAGCTCGAAGTACTCCCCGGGCGCCGCAACCTTATGATTA
>CALHJX010000113.1:0-17500 GCA_938033385.1 uncultured Collinsella sp.
CTCGGCTGCCATGGAATCCAGGAAGCATGCGGCCAGACGGCCCAGGCCACCGTTGCCCAGAGCCGGATCGGGCTCCTGGTTCTCGATGACGGACAGGTCGAAGCCCATGTCGTCAAGCGCCTCGGCGACCATGTCGCGCACGCCAAAGTTGAGCAGGTAGTTGTCGAGCAGGCGGCCGATCAAAAACTCGATCGAGAAGTAGTACACGCGCTTTTTGCCCTCGGCGGTGGCGCGGGCGTCACTCTTGGTGGCAACGGTGCGTGCCTTCTCGGCCACGAGCTTGGCCAGGGCGTTAAAGCGGTCGAGGTCGCTAGCGGCCTCGATGCTCTTGCCGCTAATGCTCATGACGGCATCGCGATAGAGCTCGGTAAACTCCTGTTTGTTGTCGAAGATCTTATTCATACGTTCCTTTCCCCCGGGGATGTTTCTCCCGGAACGGTTATGACTTGTATCCTACGCCCCCGCGGGGCGGGTAATTACAGTGGTAACACCTTTGTTACGCTTTCTTGGCAGGAGCCTTAACAGCAGCTGCCTTGGCCTTGGGAGCAGCCTTTTTGGTGGCTGCCTTCTTGGTCGCAGTGGACTTGGCCGGAGCCTTGGCGGCAGACTTGGCAGCCTTCGCCTTAGCCGGAGCCTTCTTAGCAGCCGCGGTCTTGGGTTTCACCGAGGACGTACGCTTGCGCGTCGCCTTCTTGGGCTCCTCGACCACGGGAGGTTTATAGCTGCTGGGACCGCGACGCTTGAGTACCACACCTGCCAGGCCGGGCACCTTAATCTCGATGGAGTCCATCTGCCCGTTCCAGGGATAGGGCTCACTCGAGCAGGTGTAGGGCTCCTCACCGGCGTAGCCGCTGCCGCCAAATTCGGGTCGGTCAGAGTCGAAGATGACCTCCCAGTCGCCCTCGCGCGGCACTCCCACGCGGAAGCTCTCGTAGCTCGCCGGGTCAAAGTTGATCAGGATCACCAGGTCGTCATTGACGTCCTCGCCCTGACGCACAAAGCTCACGATGGACTGCTTGGAGTTGTCCGCGTCGATCCAGGTAAAGCCGTCGTCGGTGTAGCCGCGCTCGTACAGGGCGGGCTCGGCGGTGTACAGGTGGTTGAGCGCCTTGATAAACGCCTGATGATGACGGTGGGTCTCGTACTCTTCGGTCAGGAACCACTGGATGGACTCGTAGTAGCGCCATTCAATAAACTGGCCGATCTCGTTGCCCATAAAGTTGAGCTTGGCACCGGGGTGCGTCATCTGGTAGAAGGCCAGCGTGCGCAGGCCGGCAAACTGGCGCCACCAGTCGCCCGGCATGCGGCCGATCAGCGAGCACTTGCCGTGCACGACCTCGTCGTGGCTGAGCGGGCAAATAAAGTTCTCGGTAAAGGCATACATAATGGAGAACGTGAGCAGACCGTGGTTGCCGGGGCGCCACGGAAAATCAGTCTGCATGTAGTGCAGGGTGTCGTTCATCCAGCCCATGTCCCACTTGTAGTGGAAGCCCAGACCGCCGTCCTGCGGCGGATAGGTCACGAGCGGCCACGCGGTGGACTCCTCGGCCATCATCATCACGTCGGGGTAGTGAGCCTCCACGGCGCAGTTGACCTGGCGGATAAACGCGCTGGCGTCCAGGTCCTCCTCGGTTCCGTACTTGTTGAACTTCTTTTGGCCGGGATCGTCGATGCCAAAGTTGAGGTACAGCATGCTGGACACGCCGTCCATGCGAATGCCGTCAACGTGGAAGTTCTCGAGCCAATACAGCACGTTGGAGACCAGGAAGGAGCGGACCTCGCCGCGGGCGAAGTCAAACTTGTGCGTGCCCCAGTTGGGGTGAATCTCGTGCTCAAACAGCATGTGGCCGTTAAAGGTGGCAAGGCCGTGGGAGTCGGCGCAAAAGCCGCCAGGCACCCAGTCCATAATCACGCCGATGCCCGCCTCGTGGCACGAATCGATAAAGTGCATGAGCTGCTGCGGGTCGCCGTAGCGCGACGTGGCGGCGTAGTAGCCGGTCGTCTGGTAGCCCCAGGAACCATCGAAGGGATGCTCCATAAGCGGCATGACCTCGATATGCGTATAGCCCATGTCGCGCACGTAGTCCACGAGCTCCACCGACAGGTCGTCGTAGGTGTAGAACTCGCCGCGCTGCGCGGGGAAGGGGTCCATGGGGCCGGGGTAGTTGCCGTACTCGTCCGGCTCACCCTGTGGCGCGTCGCCGTGGCGCTTCCACGAGCCAATATGCACCTCGTAGATGTTGAGCGGCTGCGACATGTGGTTGGTGCCAGCGCGGCGCTTGAGCCACGCGGCGTCGTTCCACTTGTAGCCATCGAGGGTCCACAGCATGCTGGCGGTACCCGGAGGGCACTCGGCCTTAAAGGCATACGGATCGGCCTTGTAGAGCTTTTCGCCCTCGTTGGTCTCGATAAGGTATTTATAGAGCTGGCCCTGCTCTGCGCCAGGAATAAAGCCTTCCCAAATAGCGCTCGTATGCACGGGCACCAGCGGGTTGGCTTGTTCATCCCAGTCGTTAAATTCGCCAATGACGTGAACGCTCTTTACGTCGGGAGCCCAAACGCAAAAACGCCAGCCGCGCGTACGGTTCTGCGTGTCGGGATGCGCGCCCATCTTTTCCCAGCTGCGCTCCCACGTACCAATGCCAAACAGATAGACATCGTCTTTGGTGAGCTCCGGTGCGTGCGGGGCGGCTTTACGGGTAGCGGGCTTTTTGGTTGCTGGCTTTAGCTTTGTATCGCTCACGTTTGATCCCATCATGACGCGGCAGCGTGTTGCCTTGGTGACTAGATGCGAAAGGTCCAGGGCTGCACGAATCGAAGGGACGGCGATAGTTCTATGATTCGTTCCACCTCGCGTGCTCGGTGGAACTTTCGGCAGAAACCACCATAACACCTGTACGTTACTTTTATGGACGAAAGTGGTTTTGGGGCGGTGTTTAATCGGTAAGCGCCATGTTTAGACCACTGACAGAATAGCCGTGGTAAAACTCTTGACAGTTTTACCAATTAGGGTTTCAAAATTGTTAGTCAGACGTTTGGTAAAACGTTTTTAGCAGGTTGTTTACCATTTGACATCGAAAGGTTCGTTTATGTCCCATACCGCCGCTCCCCAGGTTGCTTTTATTTTCGATTGCGACGGCACACTGGTTAATAGCACCCCCGTTTGGGGCTATGCGCAGCCCGAGTTATTGCACCGCCACGGAGTTGACGTGACGGTCGATGATTTTGCCCAGTTTGAGCATTTGTCGCTTGAGGATGAGTGCCAGGCCTACCACGACACCTGGGGCATTGGCACAAATGGCGAGGAGATCTACCGCGAGTTGAGCGACATCCTGATCGATGGCTACTCCAAGGTGCTGCCGCGCGAGGGGCTCCTGGCATTTTTGGAGCAGGCGAAGACGGCGGGCATTGCCATGTGCGTAGCTACGTCCACGCCGGCCGAGCTGGTGGAGTCCGCGCTCGCTGGCGCCGGGCTCGACGCTTACATGGAGTTTGTTACCACCACGGGCGAGGCAGGACGCTCCAAGCAGTTCCCGGATGTATACGAGCTGGCGCTGCGCCGCCTGGAAGAGCGCCATGGGCACAAATTTGAGCGTGTATGGGTGTTTGAGGACGCCGTCTTTGGCCTAATGAGCTCTGGCACTGCAGGCTTTAAGCGTGTAGGTATCTATGACCCACACGGCCGCATGAAGCGCGACAACGTGCGGGCCAACTGCGATATCTTTATCGACAGCTACGAAGAGCTTGACGTGGCTCGCGTGCTTTCGTTTGAGGGATAGGCGAGGGCTGTGGCTTGCAAGGTATTAGTGGTCTGCGGCTCGCCCGTGGTGGCGAGCGCGGATCCGTTGCATAGGCTAGCAGGGGAGTGCGACCACGTTGTCGCCGTGGACCGCGGGCTCGATGCGCTGCTGGGCGCAGGGCTGGGCTGTGACGTGTATGTGGGGGATGCCGATACGGTGAGCGACGCTGGTCGTGCGTTGGTCGATGCCGCCACCGACTTTGAAGTTGAGCGCCACGACCCGTACAAGGACTATACCGATCTGGCGCTGGCGCTCGATTCCGTCCGTCGTCGCTGGCCGGGTGCCGAAGTAGTTGCGACTTGCGCTACGGGCGGCCGTCCGGACATGGCGCTTTCCGTACTGGGGCTGCTCGCAGGCTACGAGGATGCTCCTATCTGGATTGCCGAAGACGAGACCACGGCCCGCATCCTGCACGGAGGCGAATCCTGGACCATCGAGGGCGCCGAGGGTAAGACGTTTTCCATCATCGCAATCGCCCCCAACACCGAGGTAAGCGAACACGGACTGGAGTGGGAACTAGATCACAGCCCCCTGGGGCTGTTGGCCGACACCGGCATCTCTAATGTCGTTAGAAAAACGGCCAAGATCCAAGTTCACACCGGCACCGCCATCGCTTACCTCTACAAGTGAGGTCTATCGCATCAGGGTTTTATCGGGACGGTGGATAGAAAATAAGCGCTCGAAGAGTGATTATTTTCTATCCACCGTCCCAGGAAAACCCGTAAGTAAGAGATTCAACCCAAAAAAGTCCTTGCATCAAAGAAATTCTTCCCCTATAGTATCTCCTCGTCACGGGGGCGTAGCTCAGCTGGGAGAGCGCTTGACTGGCAGTCAAGAGGTCAGGGGTTCGATCCCCCTCGTCTCCACCATCGTGAATGCAAAGGCCTTCGGAATTCCGAAGGCCTTTTTTCATACCAAAACACCATGCGCCACAAACCCCACCTACGCCAACAAAAAGTTGCACAAATTTTTTCCCATGTCTGTACATAGTTTGTTAGCCAAACGCGATTATCAGTGTAGATCGCCGTTCCATATGGGCTTCAGGAACGCGCCTAATCACCGTTAGCATCCCATTAACCTGCATCAACGTGAACAACATCCCAAAATAACCCCCTTAAGCACGCTAAATGAACGATATGTTGTCCAACGCAGCCCAAGTCAGTTTCACTAACAGCTTGTGCTAGGATACCTAAAGTTACATGAGTTCAACTGTGCTCGCGGCTCCAGCAAGCCATAAAGCGCAGGGTCGATCAGCATCCGGCCGTAACGGCGGTGTTAGAAAAACCACGAGCTCCAATATTGATTACCATGCGCGATTTTGTACTTTTTACGGCTAATTACATCTTCGCTTTAGCCAGTTCAATAAGTTGCTACGGCAAATCACAGCAGTCCTTCAGCTGTTTGCGTGCGGTCCAGTTTTGAAATCACTCGACCGGCTCGCACGCAGCCAGCTGAGGTTGTAGGCATTTTTGCGATACGTGCCTGTGACATCAGCGTCGCTTTTATACATACCGTTCACGGTGGGACAGAGCCACGTGCTTGTCTGACTGGGCTCAGGGTTTGAATATGGAGCGCCTTCGCGCACAAGCGCCCTGGCGAAGCCATACCCAAACCCCGTGAGCCACACGTAAGACAGCAAGGGGGTGATGCTCGTGTGGTATGTGATCCAGGTCATTAACGGTCGCGAAGACGTAATGCGCGAGCGCATCGAGCGCATGGTGCCAGCCGGCACCATGCAGGAGCTCTTTTATCCCCAATTTCAAACCGAGATTAAGGTACACGGTGAATGGGTCAATACGACCAAGCCGCTCTTTCCCGGTTATCTTATCTGCGATACTGCAGATCCACGCACCGTGCAACAGTATCTGCTGCGCATGGACGACTTTGCCCGGGTGCTTGCCCAGGACGGTCAGTTTGTGCCGCTGGCAAAAGAAGAGGCTCAACTCATAAGCAGCTTTACGCATAGGGGAGACCGCGTAGTGCCCATGAGTGAGGCCCTAAAAGACGGCGACCAGGTCGTAGTAACCGCTGGTCCGCTACTGGGCCACGAAGGCCTCATCAAAACCATTAACAGACGCAAGAGCACTGCTTATTTGGAGCTCGACCTGTGTGGCCGACGCGTGACTACGCGCGTTGGCCTTGCCGTGCTTTCAAACGAGCAACGTGCCATGCGAAGCCTCAAAAAGGCGATCGCCTAGCTGCTGGCGATTGCCGCTCAAACCAAGGAGGACCTTCGGGTCAGGGACGCAGTGTTGGAAGAGAACGTGTCAGGTAAAACAGAATATGTAAAGGATGCGCCCGTGGATGCGGCACCGATTGATCAAGTTAGGGATTGGCGGGCAGACTCTCAGACTCCTGTTGCTACGGAGTTTCCTCTCCCCGTTGAGAACCCTGCTCCGGCGCAAGGCTTCGTTGCGACAGGAAGCTATAGGGCGCCTGCTGCCGATCCCAACGCTGCTGCCCCCAGGAAAGGTGGGCCAGGCTACTTTGCCTTCAAGCGAGCCTTCGACATCGTATTTTCTGCTGTGGTCTGCGCGGTGTTGGCCGTCCCCGTTGTAGCTGCATGCGTTGCCATTGAGATTGACTCTCCCGGCAAACCGTTTTTCCGTCAAAAGAGAGTCGGTAAAGGCGGTAAGCCTATCTATATTTTCAAACTCCGCACCATGGTTTCTGATGCTCACGAGCACCCAGAGAAGTACATGACCCCTGAGCAGCTGGCACAATGGCGGCGTGAACAGAAGGTCGACAATGACCCGCGCATTACGCACGTGGGCCGCTTTCTTCGGCACACTTCGCTCGATGAGCTGCCGCAGTTCATCAACGTACTTACGGGCGATCTATCCGTCATTGGACCAAGGCCTGTGACACTCGAGGAGACCTTCGAGTACGGTGACGCCCGCGACGAAGTGCTTGCATGTAAGCCTGGCATTACTGGCTGGTGGGCAGCGACAGATCGCAACGACTCAACGTGGGGGAGCGGTCAGCGTCAGGCACGCGAGCTCTTCTATGTACGACACCAGTCGTTCGGTCTTGACGCTCGCGTGTTTGTAAAGACCTTCAAGGCGATGAGGAAGGGTAAGTAGATGGGACGCCCCTCATTCAAGGAATCGAAAACAGCCATCGTGATTATTGCCTGGAACTCGGATCATTTCATCGGTGCATGCGTTGAATCGGCGCTTTCTTTAAGATGTCGAACCCTTGATGTTTGGGTTGTGGACAACGGCTCGAGTGACTCCACGCCCGATATTCTTTCAGCTCTTGCTAAGGACGATAAAAGGCTACACGTTATCTCTGCTGGTAGAAATCTCGGTACAACGGTGTCTCGTAACTTAGTTTTGAAGCAGTTGAGCGTTGATACCGATTATATTTGCATTCTCGATTCTGATACCGTCGTGAACCAGTCGGCCTTTGAGTGTTTGGCGGCAGTGCTTTCTGATAGCTCTGTCGGGGTTGTCGGGCCCACGATGATTAACTCCTCCGGCGAGACACAGCTCTCCGGTAGGGCCTTGCCCACTTTGCCTATTAAGCTAGCGAAAGCATTTCCCTTCGGTGAATTTGCACAAAAGGCCGCTGATTTAGAGATTCCAAGTACTTCAGTTGTACGAGGTCTGCAAGACGTTGGCTATTTACTTTCGGCTTGTTGGTTTATACCGCGCGAGACTCTCGAAGTCGTAGGCTTTCTTGATGAAAAGATATTCTATGCGCCCGAGGATGTCGATTGGTGCTTGAGATGTCATGAGTCAGGGCTTCGTGTCGTTCGTTGCTATGAGGCTTACATCGTGCATGAATATCAACGCCTTTCGCACAAAAAGCTTTTTAGTAAAACTAATTTTGAGCATATTAAAGGGCTTTTATATTACTTTGCAAAACATCGTTATCTGATTAAGGCCCCGGAGCTGCAGAAAGGCCCATTTAATGCTTAGTAGGGATCTTATTTTCTTTTACATAGATGCCTTGGGCCGTTCTTGCCTTGGGGGCAATTTATGAAATATCTTTCACGGATTCTCGCGTCAAACCATCGTTCTGATGGAATTCATGTCCTTTGTTATTCTGAAGCTTGGGGACAGGGCGGTGTTGAGACGTTCCTAATGTCGATATTTCGACGTTGGCAGGGTAAGGGGTTCTATTTTACGCTTTTCTCCTGCTGGGACTGGAACCTTGCGCTAGATGCTGAACTCGAGGCATTGGGGATTGATCGTTTCACAGTTTTCCCCGACAGCAAGCCCGGGCAGGTGAAGCGCCTTTGCGAGGGCTCTGCTGCTTTCGGTGCGTTAATCAACGAGATTCGTCCCGACGCCGTCTACGTTAACACCATGAACGGGATGGGCTTCCTTTATTCCGAGGTCGCACAGAAACACGGCGTTCCTGTGCGAGTGGTGCACTCGCACAACTCGGCCTTCGGGTCAGGGCAGGCTGTCGTCAAGGCCGTCATGCACAGCTTCGGCAGGGCCGCGTTCGGCGGTAGCGCCACTGTTCGCCTCGCCTGCTCCGCCGACGCAGGGCATTACCTCTTCGGTGCCCGCCCCTTCGAGGTCGTGAACAACGGCATCGACACTTCGCGCTTTGCCTTCGACCCTGCTGCTCGCACCGAGATTCGTTCGCGTTTCGGCATTCCACAAGACACGGTGCTGTTCGGCAACGTGGGTCGCATCGCAGAGGCGAAAAATCCGCTTTTCCAGATAAGGACTTTCGCCGAGGTCTTACGCGCCGTGCCCGGTGCTTACTACCTGATGGTGGGTGACGGCGATATGAAGGGTCAGGTTAAAGCGTTGATTCGGGAACTCGGTATCAATGACAGAGTGATCATGCCTGGCTACCTTCCCGATCCCGCCCCCGTTTACTCAGCCCTCGATTGCTTCCTTATGCCCTCCTTATTCGAAGGTCTTGCCATTGTGTGCATTGAGGCTCAATGCGCGGGATGCCGCATTGTGTGCTCCGAGGCTCTCCCTCCTGAGGCCCATGTATCTGATGCCGAGGCCTTGCTGCCGCTTTCCGCCGGTGAGCGAGCATGGGCTGAGAAGGCAGTCGAGATGTCGTACATGGATGTTGACAGGCCTGCGTACGCTGCGTCGGTGCGTGAGGCAGGCTTCGATGCCGATGACACTGCTCGAATAGTTGCTGGAGTTCTAATAGGAGGTAAAAATGCCTAATTATTTGACCCCAAACGAAGTTAAGGCAGAGGAGCTCGCAATGCTTGTCGAGTTCGGGGACCTCTGCAAGAGGGAGGGGCTTAGATACTCGCTCGCTGGCGGCACGCTGCTGGGCGCGGTGCGTCATAAAGGATTCATCCCTTGGGACGATGATATCGATGTGTCCATGCCACGTCCCGATTTTGATAGTCTGGTCGCACTTGCGCGCTCAGGGGCTTTGCCGATAAACCGTTCACTTGAACCTTATTCGGGCAACTGGGGACATCCGGTTTTTCTGAAATACATTAATCGCAATATCGCTGTGGATGCCCATTACGAGAACGGGGAAGGCTTTCTCTGGATGGACGTTACTCCCGTCGAGGGGCTTCCCGCCGACGAGAAAGAGCTTGCTCGCATATACAAGCGAGCTGGTAGGCTCCAACGGATTCTTATGTTCTGCAAAGCAGACTCTAAGGAAGGAAAGACACGGCTGAAACGCGCTTTTAAGCGACTATTTGTGCCTGTTGCAAATGCTGTAGGGGCTTTCGACCGCTCGCTCTCCAAGCTGGACGATCTGGGAAGGGGATGCGTTTTCGGGAGCACCCCTTGGGTTGGCTGCACAGTATGGGGTCTATACGGAACGGGCGAGCGATACTCCTACTCGGGCTGGGAAGAAACTGTTCAACTCGAATTTGAGGGACAGAAGCTTAACGCGATTTCCTGCTGGGATGCTTATCTTTCGGGTCTCTACGGCGACTATATGCAGCTGCCACCCGAGGACAAGCGCATAACGCATGAGATTAAGGCATGGAGAACCAATGATACTGAAAAATAAAGATACCTCAGTGACCGCCGTAATATTCGCCGGCGGTGTCGGGACGAGAATGCATTCGAAGGACCTTCCGAAGCAGTTCCTTCGCATACATGGCAAGCCGATAATTGCGTGGACTATAGGCGTCTTCGAGAAGACACCTTGCATCGACAATGTCGTTGTTGTGTGCAATGCCAACTGGCTCGACTACTGCCAAAGCATTATTAGCGAGTTCAGTCTGAACAAGGTAAGAGCCGTTGTCGCTGGTGGCGAGACGGGTCAGCTCTCCATCCACAACGGCCTTTTGGCCGCAGCGAAACTATCCGACCCGAAGAAGACGGTAGTACTCATTCACGATGGCGTTCGTCCTCTCATCGATGCAGGCACCATCGAGCGCAACGTGGCCTCGGTGGAGGAGTTTGGCTCCTCCATCACATGCGTTAAGGCGAAGGAGACTATCTTGGTTAAAGCCGACGACGGAGTAGAGATCGTCCCACGTGAGAACGTGTTGCTGGCTCGTGCCCCGCAGGGATTCTGGTTGAGCGACATCCTGGCCGCACATAAAATGGCACTTGACGCGGGCGAAACTGGCTGCATCGACTCTGCAACAATGATGAAAGCGCAGGGAAATGACTTACACCTAATCGTTGGGCCCGATGAGAACATAAAGATAACCACTCAAGACGACTACTATTCGATGCGCTCCATCCTTGATTCACGCGAGAACAACCAGCTATATGCAGAGGGGGAAGATGAATAATGGGTGCATACGGGATAAACAACACCCTTGAGGCAGACTTCGCAGGAATAGATCGTGAGCTGATCGCCACCTTATCGGGTAAAGTCCTTGCCGTCTCCGGCGCCACAGGGTTCTTGGGGTCCCTGCTCGCTCGTCTCGTTATTTGGGCCAACGACAAGCTAGGATTGGGCACGAGACTAATCTTGTGTGTTCGTAACGCCGCTAAACTCGACGTCATCATGCCCGGAATTGCCGCTAGGGAGGATGTTACTGTCGCAGTAGTTGATTTCTCCGAGCCTTGTGCGGCTCTCAGCATAGACTTCGACTGTCTTGTCCACACTGCCGCCATTACCACTTCGAAGGTTATGGTTGAGCGTCCTGCAGACGTAATTAACATTATGATCAACGGCACGAGATGGGCACTCGAAAGTGCATGCATGAATTCGAAGTCGAAAGTACTCTTCTTATCCTCCATGGAGGCCTGTGGTAGCTTTGACGATGCCGTGGACGTATACGAGGGTACGATGGGTGCTATCGATATGGGCTCGGTACGATCTTGCTACCCCGAGGGCAAGCGGCTCGGAGAACTGATGTGTCTTGCTTATGCAAAGCAATTTGGCATCAACGCCGTGGCTGGGCGACTCGCCCAGACCTTCGGAGCGGGGATTCTGCCGACCGAAGGTCGCGTCTTCAAACAGTTTGCCTCGAGTGCCATGGCTGGTGAGCCAATCGTGCTCCATACGGACGGGATGAGCGAAGGCAATTACGTGTATTCGACCGACGCTCTCTCAGCTATTCTTTTGCTCTTATCCAAGGGCATCTCTGGGGAGACCTACAACATTGCGAATGAGGCATGCCACTCAACGATCCGCGGCATGGCAGAGATGGTGGCAGAAAGATTCGGAGGTGACCATTGTAGCGTTGTAATCGAAGGAAAAGACTCCTCACAGTTCGGATACGCTGCACCTACGAAGATGACGCTGCGCTCGAACAAACTTCGCGCGCTTGGTTGGGAACCGAAAGTTAATTTAGAAGAATCTTACCGCAGATTGATTGGTTTTTTAGCTGATAGTAACAGCAATTGTTAGCTAATCTAATTTAACTATTTATAACAGTTCCAGCTGTGTTTTCGGTTCCGGACGCCATTAGTGTCCGGAACCCGGTATTGTTTAAAATTGGGATCTTAATGATAAGCACTATGAAATCCAATAAACCTCGTGTTTTAGTTTCAGGAGTTGGGACACGTTTTGGTGGTACTGAGACCGTAGTGAGCCGCTATATTGGCGCTTTGTCTGAAAAATATGCTTTCGACACTATTAGCTCAAGACCATATCAACAAGTCGAGTACTCAATGGGAGACAATAGAATCATCAATATACCGGGGTGGAAAGAAAATCCCATTGAACATATAACCCGACTTCGCCGCTTATTTTACGGGCATGGAACTGAATACTGTGCTTTTTGGCATAATGCAAACTCTTATTGGAATATTGAAACAATTGAGCTTGCGGCTAAGGCGAATATTCCTGTTAGGATTTGTCATTATCATTGTTCACAAGCACTGGGCGGGCCAGCGAAAAGGTTTTCCACCTGGGCACTTAGAAAACATGTTGCGAATTTAAGCAATGTTTTACTCGCCTGTTCCCAGGAGGCTGGGGAATACGCGTTCCCTGGTCATACTTTTGACATTTTAAATAATGCTTTTGATGTTTCCTTATTTTCATATCAGGAAACAAACCGTCTTTCAGTTCGAGCTGAACTTGGTTTAAGGGATAGTTTCGTCATCGGCCATGTTGGACGGCTTTCATCAGTGAAGAATCAGATATTGTTGGTTCGTTCTTTACCCGAAATTATTAAATTTAGAGCTAATGCAATGCTGGTGCTAGTGGGTGAGGGCCCCTCAAAAGAATTGATCATGGAAGAGGCGCGATCTCTTGGTGTCGAAAGCCATTTGGTTCTTACGGGGCCTCGCATGGATGTAGCCTCTCTTCTGTCCGCATTTGACGTGTTTGCTTTTCCCTCGGTATTCGAAGGGCTCGGCATGGCTGCGGTCGAGGCGCAAGCAAATGGATTGCCCTGTGTGATTTCTGATCAGGTGCCTCGAGCTGTTGCCGTCTCAGACTCAGTTTGTTTTCTACCTCCAGAAAACCCCTCTTTGTGGGCTGACACGCTCTGTGCCTTTGATCGTTCTTCCTTTTGCCTCAAACCAAATTTAATAAATAGATTCGATATCAATAAAGAGTCATTAAAACTTGCGGAATATTTCAAAGGCTCCAAGCCCGGATTCGGTGACTAGGATACATCATCATCCTTAGACCTTCTTGCATTAGAACTAAGCGGCAAATTAAATAATTTTGCATTGCATATTATGCCGGACTGTAATTTGAGCAGTTCTTTTTGAAACAGGTGATTTAGATTGTCAAGGTTAAAGGTCGATGAAGCTCTATATTACTTTGCATTTGCCATCTTCTCTATTCAATGCGCAATCGAACGTACGACATTTACTGAGATTCTTTTCATCCCAATAGATGAATTTACTTCACTTACTCAGGCTCTCATAGTATTCTCTCTCATCTCGAAATACATCATGCAGAGAGCATCATTTAAATGCTGGGCATTCTCGTTAGCAATTGTTCTTATAAGCTTCATTTCCTGGCGTCAATCGGGTGAAAGCTCGTTATTTTGGGCTTCTATATTTATAGTCTGTGCAAACAACGTAAGGATCCGACCCCTTGCAAAAATTGCATTAACCGTATCCTTTGCCACTCTTATTATCACAATATTATCTGCCGGTTTCGGAGTTATCGAGAATAAAGTATTTGTTCGCGGTGGAATCACTCGATATGCCCTGGGATTTAACCATCCGAATGCATTAGGCCTATATCTCTTTAATGCGTGCGTTGCTTTTTCCGCGCTTCGCTTCGGCAAGAATCCTATACCCGATTTCGGTTTAATTGCTGTTTCTATTTTAATCAATTTAACTTTTGCCGACTCACGAACTTCTGCACTCCTCTTAGTTTTACTGGCAATATTCTTGACCATTTTTTTCTTTGTGAGAACAGACAGATTGCGTAAAAAGGTATTAACCTATTTCCTTGTGGCTGTATTTATAGTTATTATCGTAAGTGCATACTTAATGATTGCCTATGATCCTTCCAATCCTATTCAATTTGAACTTAATAAACTGCTTTCTGGTAGGCTGAGGCTTGCAAATGGTTATTTCGAAATGCAGCCGATTACTTTGTTTGGATCAGATTTCTCCGGCTTACCACCAATCTATTGGGAGAATGGTGTTCCGTCTGCATTTGTTGTGGACAACGCTTGGTGCCACCTATTGCTTAGGTTTGGCTTGATACCAGCATTCTGTTTTTTGTTCGGCTATATCGCTATCTTAATCAAGGCTGTACGTCAAGGTTGGTGGAATTCAATCTTCTTCGGGCTTGTCCTGATGAGCATTTATGGACTGTGTGAAACGCTTGGTATCCATTTCGAATGCAATTATTTCTTATTCGCTGTTGGAGCTGAACTACTCTATACAAACGTTTTTATGAGCGAAAAGTCATCAGCGACGGGCCGTTCGTATTCATATTTCGAGATTGGTAACAATTGTGTCTAGCATCAATACCCGCAAGTCGGACATTGTTTGGAATTATATTGGAACGATTGTTTCGATGGCGAGCGGCTTCGTACTTCTCCCGCTGCTCATGCATTTCCTTTCTAGCTCTGAACTTGGCCTTTGGTATGTATATGTAGCATTATCCAACTTTGCCATGCTATTTGAGTTTGGCTTCAACCCAACTTTTGCTCGAAACATAGTCTATGTGATTAGCGGAGCACGACATCTATCCATTGAAGGCTGCGACATAAAATCAGTTCAAGAGGGTATCGATTGGCATCTCCTGAACACTGTAATAAAGGCTTCAAAAGTTATATATGCAATCCTCGCTGTTGTAGTTTTAGCTCTGCTCTCGACGATAGGCTCTCTGTACATATCGTTTGTGGCTTCTGGAATGGGTTCATTCGATATTTGGGTCTCCTGGGGTCTATTTTGCGCATCAGTGTTTCTTAACCTTTATTTTCTATGGTCGATTACTGTTCTTCGCGGATACGGCGATATAGCTGGCGAGAATAAGGCAGTCGTTATCGGAAGAGCGGCTCAGCTATCCGTTAGCGCCATACTGCTGCTATTGGGTTACGGTCTTGTTGGCGCAGCAATCGGATATCTTGCTAACGCTATACTGCTTAGGCTTTCAGCTGTAGTCATGCTCAGGAAGCATAAGGAGATCGAGAAGGGGAGACATTCAGACACGATGCCGGTAGAGGCATCGTCGATCCGAGAAATTTTCCTTACTATTTTCCATGTAGCATGGCGAGACGGCCTCGTGCAACTTGCGGTATACGCCTCGACCCAAGCCATGAGCATTCTATGTTCGATTTTTCTTGGGCTAGCCGAGACGGGTACATATTCAATCCTTCTTCAGTTTGCAAACGCCATTTATAATTTTGCATCAACGTATCCAAAGTCTTTCTTTCCGGCGATGCAATCTGCTTTCGCAGGGGGAGACATGGAGAGGCAGAGAGAATATGTCTCCACAGGCATCGTAGGTTACTGGGGTCTGTTCGCTATCGGGACTGCTGGTGTTTACATTTTCGTTCTTCCCCTGCTACCCCTCTTTAAGCCCAACGTTTCCGTTGATTACGGTCTATTTCTGGGCATGTGTCTCTACCTCGCGCTGCTTCAGCAGCATTCAATCTTCTGCAATTACATAATAAGCATGAATGAAATACCGTATATGTGTGGTTACATCGCTGCGGCGGCACTCGGCACCGTGCTTGTTTGCCTTATGTGCGGTGTCTTCGATATGGGCGCTTGGGGAATTGTTCTGGGTCAGGCCTTCTCCCAAATTGTTTACAACAATTGGAAGTGGCCTATGTATCTTTGCAATAAATTGAATATGACTTACCGTGGTATCGTTGTTGAAGGCATTCGCAACTGGAAGGGAAAGCTCACGCGGAACAGACGGTAGCCGCATCTCGCCTCGTTGTGATTTGCCTATCGTTGAGGTACATAACTCAAAGCATTAGCCGGTATTCAAATAACTTTATTAACCAGCCTTAAACTAGGGTCAAGTTTGCGACTGTACAGAATAAGATTTGCGATTCATGATAGGTGCGCAATACGGCTAACTTCACATCAAGCGTTCTGCCAATTTCTCGAAAGCACCCATTTGGTTTGAGTAAGAAGTTTAAGCGAGTTTCTATTTTAATCAACAGCAAGCCCGTTAAGTCGTGCCCCGAAAATTGCTTTGTCTTAGGTACAAGAAATATCCGAATAATTAATTTAATTAAGGAAGAATGGATATAACTGTGGCTTCGACTCATAAAACAGCTAAGGTTAACTATCCAAATTTGGATCTCATGAAGTTCTTTTTGGCCTTGCTTGTAGTTGAGATTCACACAAGGCCATTGAAGTGCTTTTATTTTGCAGAAACCCTGATTGAAGGGATTGATGTGCTGGCCGTACCCCTCTTTTTTCTCGCGTCCGGCTTTCTTTGTTTTCGAGATCTTAACTATGCATCCTTTGGCGTTGTTATTTCCGCTGGCACTGAACGCGTCCGCAATACCATTATTAAATTATTGCGCTTGTATTTGATATGGACTCTTCTCTATCTTCCCCTCACCATCTTCGGCAATGTGCTTCTCGGTAAAAACCTTCTTCATGGTTCTTTATCCTTCATCCGGGGAACTTTGTTCGTAGGGGAGAATTATTATTCGTGGCCTTTATGGTATTTGCTGGCGAGCATCGTTGGTTTCACGCTTGTCTTTATTTGCCTTCATAGGGGGGGGTGGCGGTTTAAGCACATAATTCCATTTTCCCTAATCTTATTACTCCTTGGCTACGGTATTACTTACGTGCAGGGCTGGGATGGCGCTCCGGTGTATTTAGCGGTTCCGATTAGGATTTATTGTCGCGTGTTCGGCAGTTCTCGCAACGGTCTGTTTGAAGGGTTTTTCTATATTGCTGTGGGTGCAGCACTTGGTTTGAAATGGGATCAACTGAACAGAGTCCCATTGTTACTTGAATTTGCAGCTGTTGCGTTTGGGCTCGCTGGCACATATTTGGTGAGCAACGACGCGCATCTGCCATTCTGCGCAATTGCAAGCACTGGTTTGTTTTTACTATCAGTCCGCAGGTACGGCGTGAACTTGAATTCCTGTGCGCTAGCGCGCCGTATGAGCACAATTATTTACCTTGTGCATATGTATTTCGTTGTCGTGTTTGTCTACGGAATCTGCGGACAATCAAATCCAGATCTGTATGCGAGTAACGTAAATCGCCCGTTGTTGTTTCTTTTTACTCTGAGTGGTTCAATTATAGTTTCTACCTTAGTAATCGGCGTTTCAAAGAGGATGCCGATAATTAAAGCGGCCTTTGGAATTTAATTAGGGGTATCTCTCATGCATCCTCCGCCCGTAGGAAATAGGCGAGCACTTATCTCTTATGAATTCACTTGGCTGATATCTACAAAGCTGCTCGTGTAATTCCGTTTCCCAATCAAGCTAATACGAGCGAAGCGCAAGCCGCTATGTAGATCGCCCCCCAGCAACGAAATTCCTAAACTCGAGTGATTCGTTGCTGGGGGGCGATCTAATATTTTCTTTATGAAGACCGAGAAAGGGATGCCAAACCCCCAGGTAGTCGTATGGCGCTGAAAATGCTGTGACAATCCTCCGTCCAGACGTTGGAGGTCCATTTACCTCGATTTATATCGCGACTAAATTAAAATTTTACCGATCTTTAGCGAGAATGGCAAAAGCCAGGAACATATCTGCCCTTGCGGACCGGGTCTCTTGGTCGTCACTGCACATACGCGCGACGCATCCTAGCGAAGCTCACTCAAACTCAATTCTCAATGCGAAGACATACGTTGCGAAAACTTTTAGAGAGAATAGCCCATAGGCATCAATGCTCATCCCAGGACGCGTAGAGGTGCACGGTTCCCGACCAGGCGCTCCAGCC
>CALHJX010000114.1:0-3787 GCA_938033385.1 uncultured Collinsella sp.
CTGCTCGGCTGGCACCACGGCGACCATCTTGCCCTCGTTTGCCACCTGCAGAACGTCGTAGCCGAGCATCTCACATGCCGCCTGCACGTCGGGGCGCACGGGCACGGCATCCTCGTCGATCTCCATGGCAACGCCGCTGGCTTGGGCAAACTCGTTGAGTGTGGATGCCAGGCCGCCGCGCGTGGGGTCGCGGAAGCAGCGGGTGTCGGGGGCGGCGGCGAGCACGTCGGCAATCAGATGATTGAGCGGCGCAGCGTCGCTTTCGATCGTGCTTGAAAACGCCAAGCCCTCGCGTTGGCTCATGATGGCGATGCCGTGGTCGCCCAGCGTGCCCGAGACCAAGATGACATCGCCGGGCTGGCAGTTTGCACCGCTGAGCGCTACGCCCGCGGGCACTTCGCCCACGCCGGCGGTATTGATGTAGACGCCGTCGGCGCCGCCACGCTCGACTACCTTGGTGTCGCCGGTGATAATCTTCACACCTGCCTCATGTGCCGTTTCGGCCATGGTCTGCACAATCTGGCGCAGCTTGTCCATGGGATAGCCCTCTTCGAGGATAAAGCCGCATGAGAGGTAGCGCACGTTAGCGCCCGAGGTCGCGACGTCGTTGACGGTTCCGCATACGGCGAGGCGTCCGATGTTGCCGCCGGGGAAGAACTGCGGCGTTACCACAAAGCTGTCGGTCGACATGGCGATTCGCCCGCTGGCGGACAGCGCGGCGACACCGGCATCGTTGCCCGCAAGCAGCTCGGGCGACCCAAAGGCATCCAGAAAGACCTCATCGATAATGCGCTTCATCATCTGGCCGCCGGAGCCGTGGCCCAGCAGGACAGTGCTATCGGTGATGCTATGGGACATATCGAAAACTCCAATCGTGGGTGGAATCGGCAATAGCCGAGTGTGGCAGAATCGATGTTAAGTAAAAGTCAGCGAGCGCCATTCAGACGAAGTGAGTTGCCTTGAAAGAGGAAGCTGCTGGGCTTTTGCCCGCAGCCGACGATTGAAAGGCAAATCGCTCGCCTGAATGGTGCGCCCCGGCCGGTCCGCCGTTCGCTAGAACGGCGGAACCTAGCAGTCGCGATAACGGTAGTACGCCGCGCAGCTGCCTTCGGAGCTCACCATGCACGGGCCGACGGGGTGTTCGGGCGTGCATGCGTGGCCAAAGAGCGGGCAGCTGCTCGGCGTGATGGCACCGCGCAGCACGTTGCCGCAGCGGCAGCCGCGTGGCTCGACCGTCGCCTCAACGGGCACATCAAAGCGGGTGCCGGCATCAAAGCGCGCGAATTCGGGTCGGATGGAAAGACCCGAGTTGACAATCGGTCCCAACCCGCGCCACGTGGTGTCGCACGGCTCAAATACCTGCTCGACTAGCTGGCGCGCCACAGGGTTGCCGTCTGCATTGACGCCACGGCGGTAGGCGTTGCCAATCGCGGGCCTGTCCTCGACAACCATCTGGACCAGCATGCAGATGCCCTGCAAGATATCGACCGGCTCAAAACCGGTGACTACGCCGGGGGTATCGAACTCATCGACCAAAAACCCAAAGGGTGCCAGGCCTGTGATGGTAGCGACGTGACCCGGCAGGATAAAGCCGTCGATGGTCGTCTCGGGATCGTTGGAAATCGCACGCAGAGCCGGAGGTGTGGTCTTGTGAGCACAGTAGACCGAGAAGTTCTGGAGCCCGCGCGCGTCGGCCTCCAGGATAGCGGCGGCAATGGTGGGCGTTGTGGTCTCAAAGCCGACGCCCATAAAGATGACCGGGCGTTCGGGATTTTGCTCGGCAATGTCGAGCGCGTCGAGCGGAGAGTAGACGATGCGGATGTCGCGTCCCGCCGCCTTTTGCGCGGCAAGCGAGGTGGACGATCCGGGCACGCGCATCATGTCGCCAAAGGTGGTGATGATGGCGCCGTCCATGTTGGAAAGCGCGATTGCATGATCGATGTCGCGGTTGGCGGTGACGCAAACGGGGCACCCCGGGCCGCTTAGCAGTTTGAGTCCCGTCGGCATAATGGAGCGAAAGCCATAGCGGCCAATGCTCACGGTATGCGTGCCGCAGACTTCCATAAGGTTGATGCTGCGGTTGCCGACAAGCCCATGAATACGATCGATGAGCTCGCGAGCCAGCTTGGGGTCGCGAAATGCCGAAAAGTCGATACCGGAGCGAACCGGCTGCGCCGCCGCCACTAGTATGCCTCGGCCGGGTTGGTGGCGAGCTGGTCCTCTTCGGCCAGCTCGGTCATGGTGTTGACGAGCTCGAGTGTCTCTTGGGCTTCCTGCTCGTCGACAATCTGAATGCCAAAGCCGGCGTGCACAAGAATATAGTCGCCGACCTGCGCCGTCGGCACGAGGCGCAGCGAAACGGGGCGCTCGATGCCCATCATGTCGACGGTCGCTTTAAGGTCGTCGTCGCGTTTGACCACTTTACCGGGAACGGCAAGGCACATAATGTTTCCCTTTTATACGTTTTGCGCTGGATAGGCGCCTAATTACCCATCAGTTGATGGTAGCGCTCGCGGGAGTCGCGAGCAAACGCGTTACACCTGTGAGACGGCGGCGCGCAGGCTGGCAAAACAGCCTATCGCAACGCCGTCTGCGCGAGGCGAGCGCGAGCGATGGCGGCCTGACCGTAGGCGATGCAGCCGTCGTTGACGGGCACGGCGTGGGGGACCAAGACGGCAAGGCCAGCGTCTTTGAGTTCGTGGGTAAGGAGCTGAAGCAAAAGCCGGTTCATGAACACACCGCCCGAGAGCGCGACGGTATCGAGGCCTTCGCGATCACAGATCTCGCACGCGATGTGGGTCGTAGCGTGCGTAATGGCGATGTGAAACCCGAGCGCGAGCCTGTCGGCCGGCGCGCCTGCCTCGATTCCATTCAGAAGAGCTTCGATGAGCGGTTGGGAGTCCAAGATGGGGGAGTTGGCGTCAGACGTGAATACGCCTGCATGATTGCCGTCGAGACGAACGGGCTTACCGCCGAGTGCGCGCCAGGCGGCGGCTTCGAGCTCGATGGCGGGCTCGCCTTCGTAGGTTGCCTTGCCGCAGATGTCCAGAATCGCTGCCGCGGCATCAAAGAGACGCCCCATACTGCTCGTGCGTGGGCTGTTGATGTTCCGCTCGATCATCGTAGCCGTGATACTGCACGTCTGCTCGTCGAGGGTGCCCAATAGCCCCGCGGCACCTGGGTGCTCGAGCAGGCCGAGCTCGCTCAGCAGGGCAAAGGCATTGCGCCGGGCATCGCGCACGGATGCGGCACCGCCTGGCAGCGCCCAGGTGCGCAGGTGAGCGGCGCGTTCAAAATCGGCAAGGCCGGCGACAAGGAACTCGCCGCCCCATATGGTGCCGTCGGTGCCGGCACCCGTACCATCGAAGGCAATGCCGAGCACGCGCGCGTCGGTTGTAAGCTGGCCCGCGGCAATAGCCTCGGCTATTACGCTCGCGATATGCGCATGATGGTGCTGCACCTCGACGAGCGGCAGATTGCATTTTCGCGCCTGCTCGCGCGCCCACTGACTCGATAGGTAGCTGGGGTGCAAGTCGCAGGCCAGCGCGGCGGGCGTCAAGTCGAAGAGGTCTTCCAAGCGCGTGCGCGCGGCGTTCCAGGCATCGAAGGTCTCGCCGTTTTCGACATCGCCAATATGCTGCGACACAAAACAGGCCGCCTCGCCGTTCGGATCCTCGCGTGTGAATGCGATCGTTGCCTTTTGCTGTGGCCCGCAGGCGAGCACGCAGGACGGAGCGCCGTCGAGCGCCGGCAACGGCAGCGGCTGGGGTGCATATCCGCGAGCGCG
>CALHJX010000115.1:0-3788 GCA_938033385.1 uncultured Collinsella sp.
GGTGGCGTCGCGGGCGCCGAATCTCGTTCCATCCCAACTTGTCGAATTTTTCACCGAGTTGGTCTATTTCTTCTGGTACCATGGTCAAACTTTACTGTAGCAAAGCATGACGTGGGCTTTTGTTCCGCGTCAGCGGAAATGGGGGTTTCATGGCACAGGAAGCGACTGCCAACGAGCAAAAGAAATTCAAGGTTCCGCGCATCCCGGGCGACATCATGATCTATCCGATGATCGTCGGTCTTTTGCTCAACACCTTCTGCCCGCAGGTTTTTGAGATCGGCGGCTTCTTTACGGCTGCCTGCCGCGGTGGCTCCAATACCATCGTCGCCGCGATCCTGCTGTTCGTGGGCGCCGGCATCAGCTTTAAGTCCACGCCGGGCGCCATCAAGACCGGTATCGTCGTGCTGATTCCCAAGCTGGTCGTCGCAGCGGCTCTCGGCCTAGGCGTGGCATATTTCTTTAACGACAACTTCCTGGGTCTGAGCTCCGTGTCTATCATCGGCGGCATTACGTTTTGCAACATGGCGCTCTATACGGGCATCATGGGCGAGTTCGGCGATGAGTCCGAGCAGGGCGCCGTCGGTATCCTGTTCTTTACGGCCGGCCCCGCCGTCACGATGATCATCCTTGGTGTTTCGGGTCTTGCCAACATCCCTGTCGGTACTATCATCGGCTCCATTTTGCCGCTCGTTATCGGCATGGTTCTGGGCAACCTGTTCCCGTTTATCAAGAACCTGCTAGTTCCCGGTGCCAACCCTGCGATTGCCGTCATCGGATTTCAGCTTGGCGCGTCCATGAGCCTGTCGAGCTTTATCACCGGCGGTATTTCCGGCATCTTGCTGGGCCTTGTCACGCTGTTTGTCGTCGGTCCCATCACCTTTGCGTTCGAGCGCCTGTGCGGTGGTAACGGCAAGGCTGCCGTGGCTTGTTCCACCATCGCCGGCACGGCTATGACCACGCCGGTTGCTCTCGCCGAGGTCGCGCCGCGCTACGCCGAGCTTGCGCCCACCGCGTACGCCCAGATCGCCACTGCCGTTATCATCACGGCAATCATGGCTCCGATTCTGACCGGCTGGGTCGACAAGAAGTTCTGCCAGGGCAAGGAGGACCTGTCGCCTGCCGGTGTCGAGGCCATCGAGGAGGCCGTCGCGACCGACATCGATGGCGAGTAACGGCCGTTACCGATAATTGATTCCGGCGTGCAATTCGCGCCGTCCGAGCGCCCGAACAGAAACTGTTTTGCAGTGATGTTCGGGCGCTTTGCTATGATTCCCTTTACCCCTGCGGAGTAAAGGGGTGTTTATTGCCCTGATTCGAATTGGGCGATTCTGACCATTCGGATATTGAAGGGATGGCGTCTAGTGGTTAAGGCACTCAAGATTGAGATATTCCTGCTATGCATGATTGTTCTTATCGGGCTTGCCGCGCGAAGTCGTCGCTCCTTGTTCTCGAGCACCCTGCAGCTATTGTTTAGCATGCTTGGCTACACCTCTGCCGCGTACATATTATTCGATATGATCTGGACGCTTTCGGATGGTGCGGACGGCACGTTGGGTATTGCTGCCAACTGGATTTCCAACGCGGTTTCGTTTTCGCTCTTTGCCATCGCGTGTCTCATTTGGTTTATCTATTCCGAGACGATGCAGGGCTCTCGCCTTGTGACCTCGCGCTATAGGGTGGTGCTTGTAACGTTGCCTACGGCTCTGGTGGTCGTGCTGGCTTTTACCAGTTACTGGACGCACGCCTTGTTCTATATCGATTCGCAGGGCGTGTATCGTCGCGGCTTTGCCTATATGATCCAGCCCATTGTCAGCTACTGTTACGTTATACATACGTCCCTGCATGCGTTTGTGCAATCTCGCAGGGTCGAGAGCCTGCAGACGAAGGCTATCTATCGAACCTTGGCATTTTTCGCCATTCCGGCCCTGGTGGGCGGTACCTTTCAGATCGTATACTCGGTGCCTGGCCTTTGTGTCGGCATAATGATTAGCATGTTGCTGCTCTACATTATCTGCCAGGAGCAGCTCATCTCGACCGACCCGTTGACTGGCCTCAACAATCGCAACCGTTTTGAGACCTATATCCTGTCGCTCTTCTCAAATGTGGATCAGGCCGAAGATGTGTATCTGCTCATGATGGACGCCGACGGCTTTAAGCAGATTAACGATCGCTATGGACATGTGGAGGGCGACCATGCTCTTCAGGTTGTTGCGACGGCGCTCAAGGATGTCTGCTCGGCGTCTGGTGGCTTTATCGCGCGTTATGGTGGCGATGAGTTCGTGGTGCTCCAAAAGGCAGCGGCGGAACAGGATATCATGCATCTGTGCGCGACAATCAACGACGAGCTCGCGCATGCCGAGGTGCCGTATGCATTGCGGATGTCCATCGGTTGCGCGCGGGTCGGCGATAGTGTTGATACCTGGCAAGACTTACTTCGCGCTGCCGATGCGGAGCTCTACCGCGTCAAGGCCGAGAAAAAGAAAGCCGGCGTTCAGATACGCTAGGAAAAGGGGCACACGACCGCATTGATGGTCGTGCGCCCCTATTGCGTTGGCGGGATTAGTAGCGGCTGTCGAAGATACGCCTCGTCTTTTTCTTGGAACGAGGCAGTTCGCTAGGCCTTTTTGGGCTTGTTTACGATGATGATGCCGCCGCAAACCAACAGCAGGGCAACGATGACAGTAACGGGGCTCGTGCCAGCGCCCTCGCCGAGCAGCAGCGCGCTCAGCAGCACGCCAAAGACCGGGTTCATAAACCCAAAGACCGAGACGCGGCTGACGGGGTTGGCGGCAAGCAGGCGCGACCACAGCGAGTAGGCGACCGCGGAGATAAGCGCCATGTAGATGATGAGCGCGATGGCGGGGGCGATTTCGGTGGGGGACAACGTGCCGCCCATCAAAAACCCGATGGCGGTAAGGACCACGCCACCGACTAAAAACTGCCACCCGGCAAGCAAGACGCCGTCGTGCTCGCGCGAGAAGATGCCGATCAGGCAGGTCGATAGGGCACCCGCGACGGTGGAGGCCAGGATAAAGCCCTCGCCATCGAGCCTGAAGCCAAAGGTGCCGTCCGCGCCCGAAAGGTTGACGAGCGCGACACCGGCAAAGCCCAGTACGCAGCCGAGCACTTTGGCCGCATCGAGCTTTTCGGTGCGAAACGCCAGGGCGGCAAAGAGGATGGCTAGGAAGTTGGCGCTGGCCTCGATGATGGAGCTCGACATGGCGCTGGCGCGCGAGAGGCCCAGATAGAAAAAGAAATACTGCCCGATAGTCTGGAAGAGCGACAAGACAAAGATGGGCTTGATGTCGCGAGCCTGCGGAATGAGGGGGCGGCGTTGGGCCGCACTCATCCCAACGATAACCAGGGCGCCGGCAAGTGTGAAGCGCAAGCCCGCAAAGAGCAGCTGCGAGGCGCTATCGTGCGCTGGGATACCAAAGAGTGCGTAACCGATCTTGATACAGGGAAAGGCCGATCCCCAGAGTGCACAGCAGACGAGGCAGCCCAGGATGAGTCCGGGCAGGGTGGCGAGATACGGCTTGCGGCTTTCCATGATGTCCTTCCTACATGCGCGAAGCAAAAAAGAACCCGCCACCGGATGTGCCGGTGGCGGGTGTTGTTACCCGAAGGGATTGTACCCGATGGGAAAGGTTTAAGCGAAGTAGGCCACGCCGCTCTCAAAGATCGGCATGAACTTATCGCCGGGGACATGCTCGGGCACGTTGCGGTACAGGTTGTCGCCGCGACGCTCGGCATGGCCCATCTTGCCCAGGACGCGGCCGTCGGGGCTC
>CALHJX010000116.1:0-8227 GCA_938033385.1 uncultured Collinsella sp.
GGTATTATGTTGCGGAGTTTTGAAAGGAGCCGCTGGTGGTCACGACGACGTTTGCTTCGCCTTTGGGCGAAATCTTGCTTGCCGCTGATGGCCGCGGTCTGACGGGACTTTGGTTTGAGGGGCAGGAGCACTTTGGCTCCACGCTTCTCAAAGAAGATCCCGAACATGTTGAAGGCGCCGATGCGGTTTCTGGTGCTGGCGGCATGTCTTCGGTGAATCCGACAAACGGTGCTGCCTCGTCGGTACTTGAGCGTTCTTGGGCTTGGCTGAATGCTTATTTTGCGGGGCAGGAGCCTCGGTTTACGCCGCCGTTGCATTTGATTGGTACGGCGTTTCAGCGCGAGGTTTGGTTTGAGCTGCTTTCTATCCCGCGTGGCGAGGTCGCTACGTATGGTGAGATCGCCCAGCGTGTTGCGGCTCGACATCGTGTACCGGGAAACGAAGCACCCGTTGCGTCTCCCCGTGCCGTGGGGGCCGCGGTCGCGCGTAATCCCATTTCGATTATTGTGCCGTGCCATCGCGTGGTTGCCGCCGACGGTTCGCTCAACGGATATGCCGGCGGCCTCGACCGCAAGGAGTGGCTGCTGCGGCTTGAGGGCGCGTACGAGGAGTAACGCTCGAGCACTTTGCATAACTAGGACGCCGTGAAAGGACGAGTCACTGTCCCTTCGCGCTCGGCATGCGTCAAAGCGCTCGACACGTGCGCCTTAAGTTTGGCTAAGCCCTATCCAGCGTTTTTAGAAACGTGCAGGTTGAGCAGCTAAGGCTGCGCTAAGGCGGCTGGCGGTGCGCTATCATCGGCAATATCGAAATCTGTATAGCCGCGCGCCAAAGGAACAACTATGAAGCTGATGCTTGCCGAGGACGAACCCGGCCTCTCCCGTGCCCTTACCGCGATTCTTCAACATAGCGACTACGAGGTCGACACCGCCCTCGACGGTCTGACGGCGCTCGAATATCTGCTCGCCAACGACTATGACGCCGCAATCCTGGACATCATGATGCCCGGCATGGATGGCATTGAGGTGCTCAAGCGCACACGCGCCGCCGGTAAGCGTCTGCCCATCATTATGCTCACGGCAAAAAGCGAGGTGTCCGATAAGGTCGAGGGCCTGGATGCCGGTGCCAACGATTACCTGACCAAGCCGTTTGCCGCCAAGGAGCTGCTTGCGCGTATTCGTGCCATGACGCGTGCCGCGACGGCAATTGACGCCACGACGCTCAGCGTGGGCAACGTGCGTCTCGACACGGCATCGTGCACGCTCGTTGGCCCTTTGGGCGAGGAGCACCTGGCCAATCGTGAGTTTCAGCTTATGGAGCTCTTTATGCGCAACGCCGGCACGCGCATGCCCACCGAGCGTCTGATGCTCGGGGTTTGGGGTGAGGACGCGCCCGAAGGCGCCAACGTGGTGTGGGTCTACATCTCGTACCTGCGCAAAAAGCTGACGGCGCTTGGTGCCAACGTGGCCATCCGTGCATCGCGCAACCAGGGCTATTCGCTCGAGGTTGTTGAGGAGGGCGAATAGGCGTGAGCGCGAGTGCGTGGTGGAAGCGCACGACGGAGCGGTTTCACGCTGCCTCGAGTGGTACAGGGCGGGCAAATTCTGCTGACGCATTGGGCCGCCGCCTGCGTCGCAAGTTCATCCTCGTTGCCATGGGTGCTGTGACCGTGGTGCTCACGCTCATCATTGCCGGCATCAACGTCGTCAACTACTCGCATGTCTGCAAGATGGCCGATGCTCGCCTGGACTATATCTTGGCGGGCAAGGATGGCATTGATTGGGAGGACGAGCCTAAGACCGATCCCGGTCAGGATGCGGTTGCCGGCAAGGTCGCTACCGGTAACCGGGCGGCCGTTCGCGCCGGGCATTTTGAAGGTATGACGGCGGAGTCTCCCTTCGACACGCGCTACTTTACGGTGTCGATTGCCGGCGGGCGGGTGACAGATGTCAACACGGCCCGCATTGCCGCGGTGGGCACTAAGCGTGCTGCACGCATCGCTGCAGGACTATATTCCAAGGGTTGGACCTCGGGCTTTTCTGGTAACTACCGCTATACGGTTACGGTTCAGGGCGACGAGACAACCTATGTGTTCGTGGACTGCTCGCGCGAGCTTGCAAGCTTTCATTCGTTTTTGAGCGCGAGCGTGGCGATCAGTTGCATTGGCTGGCTGGCGGTGCTGGCAATTGTGGCGGGTGCCTCGGGCGCGGTGATTCGACCGATGGTCGAGAGCTACAGCAAGCAAAAGCGCTTTATTACCGATGCGAGCCACGAGATCAAGACGCCGCTGGCTGTAATTGACGCCGCCAATGAGGTGCAAGAGATCGAGAGCGGCGAGAGTGAGTGGACGCAGAGCATTCACGAGCAGGTCGCGCGGCTGACGGCGCTCACGGAGCGTCTGGTGTTTTTGGCTCGCATGGACGAGGGCTCGGCGGGCTTTACCATGACATCGATCGATCTTTCGGAGGCCGTGGACAAGGCGGCGGCGCCGTTTGAGTCGGTGGCGGTTTCGCGTGGCAAGCGTCTGTCGACGTCGATTGCAAGCGGCGTGCGAGCCCATGCCGATGCCGCGGCGGTGGCGCAGGTTGTTGAGCTGCTGCTGGACAACGCCACACGCTACGCGAGCGAGGGCAGTGTTATCGAGCTGAGCCTGCGTGCCGTCTCACGCGGTCAGGGTAAGGGCGTCGCCGAACTTGCCGTGTCGAACGCCGTGGACGAGCTGCCCGAGGGTGACCTGGACCGACTGTTCGACCGCTTCTACCGTGCAGACGTCTCGCGTAGCTCCAAGACGGGCGGCTCGGGCGTGGGTCTATCCGTCGTGCGTGCCATCGCCGAGGCCCATGGCGGGAGCGCTTCTGTCTGCGGCCACGGTAACCAGATCACCTTCACCGTCCGCCTCTAAAACCTGCCAAAATGAACCTGTCCCTTTTTGGTCGGTGCGAAATGGGTAATACTAAGGAGTTATCCGACCAGATGGGAATTAATCGATGGCTTATATCGAATTCAAAGACGTCATCAAGGCGTACGGCGAGGGCGATGCCCGCATTCACGCGCTCGACGGCGCGAGCTTTACCGTTGAGCGCGGCGAGCTCGCCATTATCCTGGGCGCCTCGGGTGCCGGCAAGACTACGGCGCTCAACATCCTGGGTGGCATGGATACGGTAACCTCCGGCACTGTGACGGTGGACGGGCGCGACGTGAGCTCCGCCAACGAGGCGCAGCTCGTGGAATACCGCCGTGCCGACGTCGGCTTTGTCTTCCAGTTCTACAATCTGGTCCCCAACCTGACGGCGCTCGAAAATGTCGAGCTTGCGGCGCAGATTTGCCCCGATTCGCTCGATGCCGAGCAAACGCTTCGTCAGGTTGGCCTGGGCGACCGTCTTGCTAACTTTCCGGCGCAGCTTTCGGGCGGCGAGCAGCAGCGTGTGTCCATCGCCCGCGCGCTGGCCAAGAACCCCAAGCTGCTCCTGTGCGACGAGCCCACGGGCGCACTCGACTACAAAACCGGCAAGCAGATCTTGCAGCTGCTACAGGACACCTGTCGCAAGCAGGGCATCACGGTCATCATCATCACCCATAACTCCGCGCTGGCGCCCATGGCCGATCGCCTGATCCGCTTTAAGAGCGGCCGCGTGGAGAGCGAGACGGTCCAGCAAAATCCCGTGCCTATCGAGACGATCGAGTGGTAGCGCCCATGGACCAAGATCGCCAAAACAGCCAAAACCACGATACGGAGCACGCAGACCGCGACTGGGAGTTCGCGACCTACCGCACTGCTCAAAGCTCAAACGATATGGTCCCGACGATTTTTCGCCGTGGCATTTACCGCACAATCCGAGGCAGTCTTAAGCGCTTCTTGTCAATCGTGGTCATCACCGCGCTTGGCGTGAGCGTGATGTGCGGCCTTAAGGCGGGCTGCGAGGACCTGTGCGATTCGGTCGATGCCTATTTTGACCAGCAGAATGTCTATGACGTTAACGTGCAGTCGACCTATGGCCTGACTGACGATGATCTCGACGCCATACAAGAGGTCGATGGCGTCGAAACGGCCGAGGGCATCTACACCGAGACCGCCTACACCGCCGTGGGCACAACGCGCGAGCGCGTGGTCGTGCAAAGTCTCTCCAAGGAGAACATCGATCAGCCGGTGCTCGTGAACGGCGATTTGCCCGAGAGCGCCGATGAGGTTGCGGTGACATCGAAGTTCCTGAAGGCTTCGGGCAAAAAGCTCGGCGATACCGTGAGCTTTGCCGCCAATGACGCGAGCTCGTCGAACCAAAGCGCTAAGGACCAGTTTGCCGCGGGCGATTACACCATTACGGCCGAGGTCCTCGACCCCACTGATGTGAGCTCCGACTCGACCGTCAACGACTTTCGCGCTGCTTCGGCTGCGGACTATAGGTTCTATGTGAGCGAGGATGCCGCGACATCTTCCTCCTACTCCGCCGTCCACGTGATCGTCGAGGGAGCCAAGAGCCTCAACTCCTATTCCGATGCCTACACGACAAAGATCAACGAGGTCAAGAGTAATATCGAGGAGATCCGCGACGAGCGCGAGAAGGCGCGTGTTCAGGAACTGACGGTCGACACACCGGCAAGCTTGGATGCGGCCGAGCGCCAGGCGAATATGCTCTTTGGGGTTGAGCAGGACAACATCAATCGCATGGCCGAGGGCAGCGAGGAGCGCGTTCAGGCACAGGCCGATTTGAACCAGCGCCGCGCAGCCGCCGACCAGCAATTTGCCGATGCCCGTACCGAGCTTTCCGATCTGGGCGAATGCACTTGGTACATCCAGGACCGCGATAGCATCACAAGCTACTCGAGCGTGGAGAGCGACAGCTCTTCGATCGAAGCCATTGCCACGGTTTTCCCATTCATCTTCTTTGTCGTCGCCGTGCTCATTAGCCTTACCACCGCCACGCGCATGGTCGAGGAGGAGCGTACGCTCATTGGTCTGTACAAGGCGCTCGGCTATTCACGCGGGCGTATCCTGTCCAAATACGTGAACTATTCACTGTGGGCTTGTCTGATCGGCGGCGTGCTTGGCAACATTGTCGGATTTGTGGGCCTACCACTGTTCCTGTTCACGGTGTTCGACGACATGTACTCACTGCCCCAGATGCTGCTTTCGTACGACATCGTGTCCTCAATCGTCTCGGTGGCGCTGTTTGCCGTGGGCGTGGTGGGCGCCACGATTATCGCCTGCCGCCACGAGATGGCCGAGACCCCAGCCTCGCTCATGCGTCCCAAGGCCCCGCGTGCCGGCTCGCGCATTTTGCTTGAGCGCATCGGCTTTATCTGGCACCGTATGGGCTTTTTGAACAAGGTGGCGGCGCGTAACCTGTTCCGCTACAAAAAGCGTGCCCTTATGACCATCTTTGGTATCGCCGGCTGCACGGCGCTCGTGATCTGCGCTCTGGGCATCCGCGATACGTCGATAGCGCTTTCGCCCAAACAGTACGGGCATATCACGCGCTACGACTTGCTGGCGGTCGCCAATCCCGACGACTTTACGCAGACGTGCGCGGCGCTCGACGAGCGAAGCGCGGTCAAGGATTCCGGTGTGACCGTGACTTCGACGCTGCCGATTACGACCGATAACGTCACCTTTACATTTGGCGGCAAAAGCGAGACAGTGCTGTTAATCGTGGTGCCCGATGACCGCGTGAACGATCTGGACGACTACGTGCGCCTTGAGGACGAGTCCAAAGAGTCGCTGTCTTTGCGTGACGGAGATGTGTATCTGAGCAAGAGTTCACAGCTGGCTCTGGGGATTCAGCCGGGTGATACGGCGCACGTCCAGGATTCGTCGCTCAATGCTGCCAAGGTCAAAGTCAGCGACATTTCGCTCAACTATCTTGGCAACACACTCTATATGACGCAGGGCACCTATGAGCGCGCGTTCGGTCGAAGCGCGCGCCTTAACGGTGTCCTTGCGTTGCTGAAGGGCTCGTCGGCCGACCAGATTGCTTTTAGCAAGAAGATTAAGAGTGACGGCTGGCTTACGATTTCGAGTACGGCCGAGCATCAGGCGAACGCTGACGCGAACTTTACGATTATCAATTCGGTCGTGGCGCTCGTGACCTTTATGGCGGCGTGCCTGTCGTTTGTGGTTGTGTTTACACTGTCCAACACGAATATCTCCGAGCGCGAGCGCGAGCTGGCGACCATTAAGGTGCTGGGCTTCCGCCGTGGCGAGGTGCACCACTACGTCAACAAGGAGACGTTAATCCTCACGGCAATTGGCGCCGCGCTGGGCGTGCCGCTGGGTAGCCTGCTGGCCGAGAGCTTTACGTACATTCTGCAGATGCCGTCGCTCTACTTTGACGTTGAGGTCCAGCCGCTGAGTTATGTGCTCGCCGTAGTGCTTTCCTTTGTCTTTACGTTTATCGTCAACCTCACTACCAATCGCACCCTCAATAGGATCGACATGGTCGGCGCCCTCAAGAGCGCCGATTAACCTGTCCTGGGATTCAAGTTCTAGCGAGCTGCCGACGCGCCCGCAGCAGCATTTTTGCATAAACCGCCCTGTCAAATGCATACTTTGACGGGGCGGTTGCTTTTTGCCCACAGGTACCCCCGGGGGCGGCGTGCAAATTCCGGAGTATTCAGCATCCCGGGGTCCGCGGGCGCGGGGGCGGGGGTGCAAAACTGCGCTGAAAGCCCCGATTCTGAGCCCCAACGCCTCTAGAGCCGCTCGTTTTTTTACAGGATGCGGCCCATGGTGCCTGCCTTTCGCCCAAAATCCAGTATGCAGGCACCCTCGGCTGCTGAATACTCCCAAAAATGCACGTCGCATCCTACCCTAGGCACCTGTAGCTACTCTGCGGGTGCGTGGCCTGATAGTAAGTTGCGGTGGAATAGTTCCTGTTTTATGGCTCTGCTATGCCAAACAGGAACTATTCCACCGCAACATATTGAGAGGGCTCTTGGCTGTTATGCGTACTGACATTTGTCATGAAATGGCAGGCCATTAGGGGTTGCTACTCGTAGTTGCGGTAGGGTTGGAGCAGATTCTAACTAGAAATGGTGGTCGCTACCGGTTGTTCTCGGCATACTCGGCTCATTCGATTACGGTCGCCACATGAAAGGAACTGCTATGGATCTTGCGATGGCGCAGTGCCTCGTCGATCGCCGCAAAGCCGCCGGTCTTTCCCAAGAGGCTCTTGCTGTCCAGTTGGGTGTAAGCCGCCAGGCTGTCAGCAAATGGGAACGCAGCGAATCCTCACCCGATACCGATAACCTTATTGCACTCGCCGCGCTGTATGGCGTGTCACTGGATGAGTTGCTATATGGGGAAGCGGCTAGCGATGTCGACACCTCGGCCGACGATGACGTTGACGCAAATAATTACGACGAGACTGAAGGCACCGAGTCTTCTACCGAGCACGTGGATCCTGACGGCAAGCCACTTGTCGATATTTCTCTCGCACATGGTATCCACGTTATTGATCCCAACAAAGGCGAAGAGGTCCATGTTGGCTGGGATGGTATCCATGTGGCTAACAAGCGCAAGGGTGAAGAGGTCCATGTCGGGCCGGGCGGATTGCATATCGATACGCTAGAGGACGATGGACACAGCGTACATACCAATGCCGACGGCACCGTTACCATCGACGGCGAGACCTTTTCGAGCTGGAAAGAGGCACACGACAAGCTCGACCATCATGGCAAGCATTTCCATACTAAGCTCGGTCGCGCATGGAACAAGTTTCCCTTTCCTGCACTTGTCGTCCTCGCCTATCTCGCGCTCGGCATCATCTGCGGCACGTGGGACATGGGGCTCTTTCTGGTCTTTCTGATTCCCGTCTACTATGCGATGGGCGACTTCATCGACCGACGTCATCTATCTAAGCTAATCGGTAGCGTCTATCCAACAGCCGCCATTGCCTGGTTCCTCTATATGTGGCTTTGCTTGGCGCAGTCCCATCCCGCATGGGTCATCCTCATCACCATCCCAGTTGTAAAAGCACTCATGCGCTGGTGCCGAAAGCAATGGAAACGCCGCAAACAAGCCTAAGCCGCTCCAACCCGTCAGCAATGCTTGGCCAACGCCGCTCGCCCCTTTCAAGTTGCGGTGAAATACAGACCGTTGAGGACCTTGGAGGGTGGCGCGCGCAGACGTGGTGTAAGAGTGTCCTGAGGTCCGTCGCTGCAAGCCCCGATGTTACTCCTGTTAGCATCAATATAATTTTCACCATTTTCGCCAACGCATTTTCGCCAATCG
>CALHJX010000117.1:0-1179 GCA_938033385.1 uncultured Collinsella sp.
ATCGCTGATGAGGTGATTTGCATCGAGGACGGTCATATGGTGTTCGACTTGCCAAAAGACGCCATCTGCGATGAAGCGGGCATCGCGCATTGTCGCATCGCGGACCTGGAGGGGCTCGTGCAAGACGGGCGTATTTCAGACAGCTTGCTCGCGTTGCAGCGCGGCATGAGCACGGACGTCCTCGTGCCCGATCGCTTCGCCTTCGCGCGTGACTATCCCGGGATTCCGGTCGACCGTGCGACCATCGAGGACTACATGACGCTCGCGCTCAAGGGCGAGCCGCTAAAGGAGGTGCAGTGATGAAAGCCATGATCTTCTCCGATCTCATCACGTCAAAGAACTCGATTCTCACGCTTCTGGGTGTGACGGTGCTCATCGCCATCTTCATAGCCATACCCACGGGCACGCTCTATGGCGCCATTGGCGCGTGTGTCGCCATGATTCCCTTCATGTACCTGTTCAGCATTTCGGCCTACGACGAGATGAACGGCTGGGAGCGGTTTCGGCTGACGTTGCCCATCAGCCGACGCCAGGTGGCGTACGGGCGTTATGCAAGCATGCTCATCGTCTGCGTCTGCTCGCTTGTGATCGCGATTGCGCTGGGCTTGCTCATCGGCCTGGTTGTCGATGCGCTGCCCGGGGGCATTGTTCCCGAGGGACTGCGTCTGTCGAATGCCGGAGTCGGGGAGGTTATCGGTGTGGCACTGCTCACGCAGGTGGTCATCCTGCTTGTCGCGACATTGACGTTGCCCTTCATCTTGCGCTACGGAATGACGAAGGCGACGCGCATTGCTCCGATGGTCCTGATCTTCGCGATTTCGGGGCTAGCCGTCCTTCTCGGCAACACGCCGATCGTCGGCGAGCTGGAGGTCTTCCTAGGCGGCATGGGACAGCTGCAGACGGCTCTTCTTGGCGTGGGCGCTGTCGTCATCGTGCTTGTGCTTTACGCGGCAAGCGCTCTTATCGCCGCGCGTTTCTACGAACATCGCGAGTTCTAGCAGGGCTGGCTCTGCCTTATCTCTGGCGGCTTACAATCTTGTCATTCTCGGTTATGCGACCTCATCATCTAGTAACTTACCTTTCGTGACGAGATGCTTTGCGATGAGGGTGGGTGCAGATGGGGTCAATCAGTTCGTTTTTGAGCAGCTTTAGCGGTAGCTTCAAAGCTGCTCTTCTCAT
>CALHJX010000118.1:0-9762 GCA_938033385.1 uncultured Collinsella sp.
CCGAGATGCGCGCGACCAAGGCCGCGGGGGAGGGCGACGTGCCCATCGTCATTACCGGCGACGACGCCGAGGCGCTCGCGTTGCTGGTCGGCCATAGCCTGACGGTTGACGACGCGCTGACGTTGCGGGGTCTCGCCGAGCTCTACCGCATCAACCAAAAGCCCCGCCGCGTGTAAAGGTGAGGGCGCCGGTGGGACAAACGCCTCCACCTTTCACCTGCTACAATGGGTCAAACTATTGCGATTACGGAGGTGTCTGCCATGTCGGACGATCTTCATCAAACTTCGTCAGGCAAGCGCCTGGACGTCATTAGCTGGGACGAGTTCTTTATGAGCGTGGCCATCGCCGCGCAGCGCCGCAGCAAGGACCCCAACACGCAGGTGGGTGCGTGCATCGCCAACACCAACCACCGCATCCTTTCGGTGGGTTACAACGGCACACCCTCGGCACTCAACGATGACTTTTTCCCGTGGGGAACGAGCGACGACCCGCTGCAGGACAAGCACAACTACGTGGTGCATGCCGAGGCAAACGCCGTGCTCAACTACCGCGGCTCGCTCAAAGACCTCGAGGGTTCCACGGTCTACGTCACGCTGTTCCCGTGCCACGACTGCGCCAAGATCCTGGCGCAGGTGGGCGTGGGCGAGGTCGTCTACCTGGACAATAAGTATGCCGACACCGATGACGGCCGTATCAGCCGCCGCATTCTCGACTCCTGCGGCATCAGCTACCGCCAGGTCATCGTCGATGTTCAGATTGGTACCGGGGGACAAGCTCAGCAGTAGTGCGTGCCAACGCCAGCTGGCGGCAAAACAGCCAAAAGAGCCCCGTCCCAAATTGACTACTCGTGAAAGTCGCGTCTGCGCGCATGGACGGCTCGTGAGCGGGTACATGGCTGTAGTAACATAGCTTCTGTCCGCGGGCGCGCCCGCGTTATTGTGAGAAAGGAGCCCCTGTGGCTGTTAACGAAGAGCTGCTTAAGAAGGTTCTTGAAGAGATTCGCCCCAACCTGCAGGCCGACGGCGGCGACATGGAGTATATAGGCGTTGATGACGAGGGCGTCGTCAAGCTGGAGCTTCAGGGCGCCTGTGCCGGTTGTCCCATGAGCGCCCTGACGCTTTCCATGGGCATCGAGCGTATCCTCAAGGAGCACGTGCCCGGCGTTACGCGTGTCGAGCAGGTCAATGCCTCCGGCGAGACCGATGACCTGTACGACGAGTATGCGCCGTTCTAAGAAGTGAAAGCTGCGGGCGATATGCTCCGCATAGACGTCACGCCCGAATATGCGGCTGCGAGCGCAAGGCCCGCGGCCGCATTTGTATGTAGGGAGCAGGGGGACCGATATGCTCAACGACCTCTACCATATGCTTGATCCCGTCGCCATCTCGGCGGGGCCCATCACCATCTACTGGTACGGCTTGGCCTATGTGGTCGGAGCTCTGCTCACGGCGGTCGTCATGTACCGCACGCAGCGCCGTTGGGGTTTTGACATTACGGTCGACGACCTGACGAGTGTCGTGGTCGGCGTGGTCTTTGGCCTTATCATTGGCGCCCGCCTGTTCTACGTCATCTTTTACGGCGACGGCTACTACTGGGCGCATCCGCTCGAGATCTTTGCTACCAATGAAGGCGGCATGAGCTTCCATGGCGGCCTGGTGGGCGGCATCATCGGCGGCGTGCTCGTGTGCCGCATGTACAAGCTCGACGCCTGGACCATCGCCGACCTTGCCGTTATCGGTGCTCCGCTGGCCTTATGTCTGGGACGCTGCGCCAACTTTGTCAACGGCGAGCTGTGGGGCAAGCCGACCGATCTGCCCTGGGGCGTGATCTTTGGCGGCACCGCGGGCGATATGCCGCGTCATCCTTCCCAGCTCTATGAGGCATTCCTAGAGGGCGTCGTGCTCTTCTGTATTTTGCAGGTGCTCAGCCGCAAAAAGCCGCTGCTGCCCCAGGGTACGTTTATGGGCGTGTTCGTGATGGGGTACGGCATCGTCCGCTTTCTCGTTGAGTTCGTGCGCGTGCCCGATGCCCAGCTGGGTTATCTGCTGGGGGGCGTCATCACCATGGGCCAGCTGCTGAGCCTGCCACTCGTGATTGCCGGTCTGGCGCTCATCATCTTCGCCCGACACCGCAATCGGCTCCAGCGCGTCTACCTGGACGCCTAACCACCAAAACCACCACAAAGGGGACAGGCACCTTTGTGGTGGTCTTGCCGAGTTTGATAGGTTTCTAGAAAGGCTTTCGGACTGTGAAGGATTCCGACCTCTCCACAACGGCTGCGCGCGACGCTGCCCGCATCGTCTGGTTTAAGCGCTACCCCGCCAAGCAGACGCTCATCGCATTTTTGCTCGCGCTGTTGGCGACCACGGCGTTTTCCATCGATCCCGCCCCGGTGTCGAGCAACGCAGTCTTGGCGATTGACCCCAAAGCCTCGGGCATGCTGTACGTGTGCTACGAGGTGCTCCTCTCGTTTGCCGGCCATACCGACGCGGTCATGCTGCTTGCGCTTGCCTGCCTGCTCACGCTGCCGTTTCGCTACGTGTTCTTTGGCCGCGGCGACGCTTGGCGTCCCTCGGTGATCCTTCCGTCGCTGTTCTTTGCCGTCTGCATGGTGTTTGGCCGCAGCTACGACCTCACCGATTCGGCCGAGATCGTGCTCGGCGACAAGGCCCGCATCATCTGCGCCTGGATAGGCGGCGCGGGCTGGATGCTCTTGGCGGTCGTTGCCTTCTACCTCGCCTTTGAGTGTCTAGATTGGCTGAGCTCTCGGCGCATTCCGTTTTCCGAAGCGCACTTTGGCCGCGTATGGCGTGTGGCTCACGCCGTGCTCTCGGTCCATCCCTTTGCCGGGCCCTTCCTGGTGCTTATGATCGCCTGGGCGCCCACGCTCATCGCTTCGCTGCCTGGCCTTTTTATGGGAGATACGGGTGCGCAGATTCGCCAGTGGTTCAACTACCCCAATGGCACGAGTGACTATCTGCGTCTGCTCAATCCCAATGTGTTGCTCAACGGACATCACCCCGTGGTGCACACGGCTATCATCGGTTTGTGCGTCCAGCTGGGGCTTTCGCTGTTCAATAGCGCCAACGCAGGTCTTGCCATCTACACCTGCGCCCAGTTCGTCATTACGGCCGCCTGCATGGCCTATTCCATCTCGTCGCTGCGCAAGCTGGGCGTGAGCCTGCCGGTCCGCGGCGTGATCTTGCTGTTCTTTGTGTTTATGTCCATGTTCTCCAACTATGCGGCTCTGCTTACCAAAGATGTGCTGTTTACCGACGCGTTTTTGGTGCTGTTGGTGCAGACCGTGAAGCTCGTGGCCTGCGGCCTGCCCCGTCGCGATGCCAATGCCGAGCGTGCGGGCGAACAGAGGCCCGTGCTCTTTGCGCGCCATGATTGGCTGCTGCTCGCTCTGGGCGCCATGGGTTCCACGTTTCTGCGTAACGGCGGCCTGGTATTTCCCCTGGCGGCATGCGTAATCGCGTCGGCGTTTTGCGCATGGGACGCGCATGTGGCCCATCGTGCAGCCAAGCAGGCTGGTGCTGCGCCTTCGGGTGCCATCCCGCGTTTCCGCTGGGTGGGAGTTCTTGCGGTGCTTGCACTCTGTCTTGCTTCTAATATGTACTTCACCAAGGTCTTTATGCCGGCGCACGACATCACGCCTGGTTCCAAGCGCGAAATCCTCTCGATTCCGTTCCAGCAGACGGCTCGTTTCGTCCAAAAGCACGACGGCCTCAACTCGGGCGTCAACCCCACGGTTAAGGAGGACGGCACCATCGTGGAGGCTCCTTGCGACGGCTTGGTGACCGACGAAGAGCGTGCCGTGATCGACCGCGTGCTCAAGTACGAGAATCTGGGCCGCCGTTACAACCCGGATAAGTCGGACGCCGTTAAAAATTGCTTTAACGAGTATGCCTCGCAGGAGGACATCAAGGCCTATTTTGAGGTGTGGGCCCAGATGTTCAAAAAGGACCCCGGGTGCTATATCTCGGCGCTCATCAATAACTACTATGGGTATTTTTATCCGAGCGCTCGCGACGCATGGGTCTACAGCACGGCGCGCAGTGCCGAGATCATGGCGAAGCCCGATAACCTCAAGTACTTTGACTTCCATCCGGTCGATAGCAAGGTTGTGCGCTGGTGCGACCACCTGATCAACCTGTATCGCGTGGCAGTACAACGCATCCCGTTTATCTCGCTCACCATGAGCTCGGCCACCTATGTGTGGATCATGATCGCCGTGGTGGTCTATCTGCTACGTCGTCATTCGTGGCGCGGGCTGGCCATTTGGGTGCCGCTGCTGGGCGTGCTCGCCGTGTGCCTGATCGGTCCCTGCAACGGCTCGACCTACATGCGCTACCTGTATCCGGTCATCGCCTGCATGCCCTTTGCCATCGGCGCCACCATCACCCGCAGCGATCTCCTCTGGTCCTAACTTGGTGCAAAGGGGACAGGTTACTTTGCACTAGGGGGCTGCATCATCACGACGCCTTCATTTTGGGGTTTATCTCGCAGGCCAGTAGGTATATCATAACGACGTTTGTTTATATTGCCCGAGCATCTGCGCTGGGCTTTAGGTCGAAACCGATAGGAGACACGTATGTCCGGACACTCTAAGTGGGCCACAACCAAGCATCGTAAGGGCGCGCAGGACGCCAAGCGTTCCGCCCTCTTCTCCAAGCTGAGCCGCAACATCACCGTTGCTGCCCGTCTCGGCGGCGACCCGCTGCCCGAGAACAACGCCAGCCTCGCCGCTGCCGTTGCTAAGGCCAAGGCTCAGTCCATGCCCAAGGACAAGATCAAGTCCGCTATCGACAAGGCCTTCGGTTCGGGTGCCGATGCCGCCGTCTACGAGAACATCGTGTACGAGGGCTACGGTCCCGCCGGTGTCGCCGTCTACGTTGACTGCCTGACCGACAACCGCAACCGCACCGCCGCCGATGTCCGTTCCGCCTTCTCCCACGCTGGTGGTAACCTGGGTACCTCCGGCTCCGTTGCCTTCCAGTTTGAGCGTAAGGGCCAGATCGTCGTCGCCAAGGAGATCCTGGACGAGAACGCCAAGAAGGAGACCATGATCGCCAACGGTGCTGCCGGTGACGAGGATGAGTTCATGATGGCCATCGCCGAGGCCGGTGGCGAGGACTACGAGGATGCCGGCGAGGAGTGGATTGTCTGGACTACTGCTAACGAGGTCATGGCTGTCTCCAAGGCGCTCGAGGAGCAGGGCGTCCAGGTCAAGGGCTCCGAGACCACCATGGTCCCGACCACCCCGACCGAGGTCTCCGGCGCCGACGCCAAGAAGGTTCAGCGCCTCATCGACCGTCTTGAGGAGCTCGACGACGTCCAGGATGTTTACAGCACCATGGACATGACCGACGAGGTCATCGCTGCCCTCGAGGAGGAGTAGCGCCCGCACGGGTTAAGCCGTGCATATCTGGGCATAATGAAGCGAGCATGCAAGCCTCGTGGAATAGATGAGCCGGATCCGCGTGCGTAGAGCACCGGACCCGGCTCTTTTATAATGATGCGAACCGTTTTGTATTTCGAGTGCCGAGATTTGAAGGGAGCGCCACGTGCGCGTACTCAAACGAGCCCTAGCGATTGTGTATCTTGCCGCCGCCATCGTGGCGCTGGGTACGCTTGTCTGCCAGTTTTGGGGGCCGTATACGTATCGCTTTATGCTGCTGATGCGCGACCCCATGCCGCGCATTGTCGTGACGGCATGCGGCGGAGTTGTGGCGATTGGCGTGCTGGTAAGCTTCTTCCGCCTGATGTTTGCTCGTCGCGAGCCGTCCTGTGTGCATCCGGCGGGGGAGCGCAATATCGAGGTCACCCTTGCGGCGCTTTCTTCGTGTGCCAGGGCTGCTGCCGAGCGCGACGACCGCGTGATGGTCGAGCATGTCGAGGCCCGCGTCCAAGGCCCCGACGATTCGCACGTCCGATTTAAGGTCGAGGCTATCGCGCTTGACGATAAGGACGTGGCATCTCTGGCTACCGCGATGCAGCAGCGCATCGAGGAAGCTTGCGACACCATGCTCGGCACGCCGGGTACGACCACGCGCGTCCGTTTTTTGCCGTCCAAGACTACCGTCCAGACCGTGGAGGTTTCCGGTGAGTGATACCAATCAAGATAAGACCGCTCGTACGCCGCGCCTGACGATTGACCAGAGCGCCACACCGGCGAGCGAACCTTTTGATTCCAAAGCAGAGGCAACCGAGTTACAAGACGCGGCAGCCGTGGATTTTGACGAGGCTATGGGTCTCATCAAGGGTACGGGCGCTGCCATCTGGAGCTATGCTGTGCGTCATCCCAACACCACGCTCGGTGCCGTCGCTGGCTTTATCCTCGCCGTGTTGGTGCTCACGCTCGGCCTGTGGGACACGCTCGTCATCGCATTCTTCGTGCTGATCGGCGCTGTGATCGGCCAAATTCGCGACGGCGAGAACGGGATCGTCAACTTCTTCGGCCGTCTGTTTAGCGGCCGCTAATATGTATTCGACTGTCGCATCCGCGGCAGGCATAAGGAGGAACCATGGCTTTTAATACAAAGGTCGATGTGGCCGATACCGAGCTCGAGGCGGACGAGACCGTCACCGCCGAGTCCGAGGATGTAACACTCGAGGACGAGGCTCTCGTCGAGGCCGAGTCCGATGCGGATGAGGACGACGAGGAAGCGGACGAGTCCGAGGACTCGCTGACCTATTCCAACGGTGTGATCGAGAAGATCGTTGCCATGGCCACCCGCGAGGTTCCGCACGTTCTGGGCATGAAGGGTAACCTCATGCACTTTGTGCAGGAGCAGTTTGGTGCCGAGAATCTGACCAAGGGCGTGACGGTCGAGGTCACCGATGACAATCGCGTGGTCGTCAACATCTCCGTCATTATCGAGTACGGCGCCTATGCGCCCGCGATCTTCGACGATGTCAAGGCACGTGTCACCGAGCGCCTTGCCGCGATGACCGGCCTTGAGGTGGCGGGCGTCAACCTGCGCATCGAGGACGTCATCACCCCCGAGGAGTACGAGCACCGCACCAGCCAGCACGAATAACCTTCCAAAAAGGGACAGGTTTGTTTTGGCAGGTTTTATCTGCGAAAACATTAAACGGCCGACCGCGCAAGCAAAAGCGTGGCCGGCCGTTATTTGTATGCCCCCCGATGTAGGCATACCGCTCGTCTAACTAGGGGTTGCAATCGTCGCGTTCCGCGTTACCCTAATGGGCGCATTGTTTCCAAATTGTTAACGAGGGGTTGCCGTAATGGCTGACGAGCACGAAACAGAAAGCAAGGCATGGGCGATTGAGGCCGCCGCGGCAGAGGCGGCATCGCGTGCTGCCGAAGAGGTGCATCGTCCTCCCGTAGTGCCGATGGAGCGCGTGGTTGATCGCACCGATATCGAGCGCGGCGAGCGTGCCGGCCAAAAGCGCAGCCAGGAGCCAGGCTTCCCGCGCTTTTTTGCCGAGCTCAATCTGGGTCTGATTCTTACGGCCTTTGCCATCGTTGCGTTTAAAACCCCTAATCACTTTGCTTTTGGCGGCACCTCGGGCGTGTCGGTCATTCTGTCCACGCTGTTCCCGACCCTGCCCGTCGGCGTTTTTATGTGGATTATCAACGCGGTTCTCGTCGTCTTGGGCTTTATCTTTTTGGAGCGCAATGCAATCCTGTGGAGCGTCTTCGCCTCGTTTGCGCTTTCGGCCTATGTTTCGCTGTTTGAGCTTTTTATTCCGACCGATGTCTCTCTGACGGGTGATATGTGGCTCGACCTGTGCTTTGCCGTCATCTTGCCGGCGCTCGGCAGCGCTATTGTCTTTGATATTGGCGCCTCGACGGGCGGCACGGACATTCTTGCCATGATCCTCAAGCGCCGCACGACGCTCGAGATTGGCCGCGCGCTGCTGTTGGTTGATATCGGCATCGTGGCCATCGCGGCCTTTTTGTATGGCCCGCGTGTCGGTCTGTACTGCGTGCTCGGCCTGTTTGCCAAGACGCTTGTGGTCGATAAAGCCATTGAGAGCATTCACCTGCGCAAAGTCTGCACGGTCATTTGCTCCGAGCCGCGCAAAGTCGAGGAGTTTATCGTCAAGCATCTCAACCGCACAGCGACCATCAGTCGCGGCTACGGTGCCTTCTCGGGCAAGTGCGTGACGGTGATCATGAGCGTGCTGAGCCGTCGCGAGGCCGTGCAACTACGCCGCTATGCGCGCGAAGTCGATCCGGGTGCCTTTATCACGATCGTCGACAGCTCCGAGATCGTCGGCAAGGGCTTCCGCGGAACGAACTAGCACAGACATATTCAACGAACCGCCTGCTGGCGCCGCGTACCTTGCAAGTCGGTCATCTTTGAGTATTTGACCCCACATTGGGCAATAATGATGCTAAAGACATCGTTTGCGATCCAAGTGATTCGTTCAAGATACGAAGGGATGATTCTATGTTCTGCTCGCAGTGTGGCGCCCCCATGGGCGATAACGACAAGTTCTGCGGCGTGTGTGGTGCTCCTAATGCCGGTGCCTCTGGCCCGGCTCCCCAGGGACAGCCTCAGCCCCAGCAGTTTGTTCCGCAACCGCCCGTGGCGAATGCGCCAAAGGGCTGTGTGGCTCAGGCGTTCCAAGATATGACCAAGACTCCGGGCGTGCTTCAGCGTGTATGCCAAATCGCGTTTTTGCCGGCGCTGATTTGCGTTGTGTCGGTGCTCGTGTTGTTTATTCCCGTTATTGGCGGCATTGCGGCTGCCATCGGCTTTTTGGCAGCTTGCATTGCGAGTGTGTGTGGTTCCGGCTTTGGTATCGAGTGGGGCCGTGATCTTTCGCTCAAGGTCGATGACGGCATGGACCGTCCACTCATGCGTTCCACGTCGTTTGGTCTCGGAGTCTTTTCGAGCGTTATTTCGGTCGTGCTCGAGGTTATCGCTGCCATTCCCGTTATCGGTGTAGTGCTTTCGCTGGTGGAGGGCGTGGTAATTGGCGCCGCGGGCTCGTATTCTTATTACGGCTCCTATGCACTCGAGGCTGCGCTGTTCGGTTCGCTCGGCCTGCTTGTCCTGGCGCTAATTGCCTCGGCGATTCTGGGTGTCTTCTTTAAGATGTTCGCCGACATCGCCGTGATGCACTTTGCGGTGACCGGGCGTGTCGAGAGCGCGTTTTCGCTCGATAAGGTCTGGGCGGCGTTTAAGCACAACAAGACCAAGCTGTTCTGTGCTTCGTTCCTTCCCGAGTTTTTGACGGGCCTGGTCGCCAACGTTGTCACATGGATCTTGACGGTCGTCTTTGGCGCCATTGCCTCTGTCGGTATGTATAGCTACTACTATCGTCCTACGGGTATTGAGGCAATTGTTACCGGCGGTGGCGTCACGCTCGCGCTGTTCTTGGTGCTGGTCGCTTTCGTCACCGTATTTCTTACGGTCTTTGGCAAGATGCTCAAGCACCGTGCCGTTGGCTATTGGGCCGCACGCTATGCAAGCGAGTGGGCCGATGAGGATAAGGACGACGTTCTGACTTTTGTGTTGCCCTTCGAGAAGAAGTCCGCTCCTTCGGGTTACAGCGCTCCGGATGCTTCGCCGGCGCCCGAGCCTGAACCGGCGCCCGAGTCTGAGACGGCATCTGGGCCCGAGCCTGCGCCTGCGCCTGAGCCTGAGCCGGCACCTGCACCTGAGTCGGCGTCCGAGCCAAGCTCCGACGAGGAACCTCAGGACGAGTAGCCATGCCGTCTGCCATTTGGGGACGGGGTAGAAATAGTAGAAATAGCGCTTGAAGAATGAGCGGGGGCGG
>CALHJX010000119.1:0-9757 GCA_938033385.1 uncultured Collinsella sp.
CTTTTGGCCCCGGGCGCTGTCAGCGCGTCTAGCGCTTACGGATGCCCCAGACCAGAGCTCCGACGCCGGCCATGGCGATGATGAATGCCATGAGCAGTGCGGCGCCCTGCTGGTCACCCGTGGTGGGCAGGAAACCCTTGACCGTCTTGACGATGTTCGTCACGGTCTTGGGCGTGCCGGGATTGGGCGTCGGCACGGGCGTCTCGGGCTTCTTGTACGTGTTGTTGAACACGATACCCTCGACGTTCTTGTCGCCCTTGGTAAAGGCGACGTTCGCCTTGAGGTTTCCCTCGCCGTCATCGGCCACGTTGACGGTCGCGGTAAAGACGGACTTGTCGTAGGTCATACCGGCCTCGTCGCCCTTGACCTCGCTGATGGTGTAGACGTACGTACCAGGCTCGTCGTACTCGAACTTGTCGAAGTTGATCTTGCCGTCGGCATCGTTGGTGACGGTGGACTCGATGTCCTCGCCAACGAGCTTAAAGCTAAACTCGTCCTTCTTGAGCTCGCGTCCCTCGAGCACCTTGATGGCGCCGATGGAAACCTGCGTAGGCATGGCGTGATACTTGTTGGTAAAGCCAGCCGACTCGGTAGTTCCCTCGAGCTTGTGCGCCGCGGTCAGCGTGCCGTCGCCATTGTCGGAGACGGTGGTCACGACGGTGTAGGTCGTGCCGTCATAGGTGACGCCCTTGTACAGGCCGAGCGCGTTGGGGCAAGCCTCGAGCAGCGTGTACGTGTGCGTGCCGGGCGCCTCGTAGCGGATCGGGCTCAGCGTCACGGTGCCGTTGGCGTCGTTGGTGCCGCTAGCGACAACCACGCCGTCCTCGAGCAGCTCAAACGTGAACTCGCCTGCTGCAAGGTCGCGTCCGGTTAGGCGCTTGACCGTCTTGACCTGATCGGTCACCACGGAATCGGCAGGCGTCACGCTGTAGGTGTTGGTGAACGTGAAGGCAGCACCGTCGTCACCCTCGCGTACGACCTTCAGATGTCCGGCACCGTCGTCAGTCACGGTGTAGGAAACCTTGCGCGTGGCGTTGGCGTCGTTGGTCACGCCAGGGGCGCCACCGGACTCCGCCACCGTGTAGGTAAAGGTGTGCGAGCGCGGAGCGGTGGGGGCTGCGGACTCGGACTCGTCGTTGGCGTCGGACTCGTCGCCATCGACCTCGGCTACGTTCTCATCGGCGTCAACTTCGGCCTCGTCGGCGTTGGCCTCGGCGTCGCTCGACACGTCGTCAGAAGTATCGGTCGTCACGCCCAAGGCGCGGTTGAGGTCCTCGAGCGTAAAGTGGATCTTGCCAAAGTCCACGTTGCCGGCCGCGTCGTTGGTCACGGTTGTGTGCTCGGGCATCTGGGCACCAGCCTCGTCGGCAGTCACGGTAAAGGTGAACTTACCCGTGATGTCGGCCGGGGTCAGGCTCTCGGCAGCTTGGAGCTTCTTGGTACCGGCGAGCGTGGCGTCAACGGCATCGGCGCCGTAAACGTTCTCGAACACGGGCTCGGCGTCACCGTAGTTGGGCGTTGCCGTCAGGGTACCGTCGCCGTTGTCGACGACAATGACCTTAAAGCTAAAGCTCGGCGTTGTGGCGGTAATGCCCTTGCCGTCCAGCAAGTTCGTAAGCTCAAAGGCCGTGTAGTTAATAGTCCATGCAAGCTTGGCATCCGTGTCGGTGCGGATGGCACGCTTGGCGCTTACCAGATCGGCGAGCATCTCGGTCGTGTAATGCAGCGTTCCAAAGCTCACCTGACCGTTAACGTTGGTAGCCGGAGTGCCCTGGATTGCTTCCGTCTCGCCTGCGTAGGCAATGCCGAACCAGAACTCGCCGTCGGCCATCGGACGACCGGTCAGGGTCTTGGTGGCAACGACCTGAGCAGCGGCACCACCAGGTGCGTCGGTCGTGGCGCTATAGCTGTTGCGGAACGGAATCACAGCGCTCTCGACCGTAGCGGCACCAGTCTTGTACTCGGTCACCAGCGTGCCCTTGTCGGGGTTGCCAGTAACGGTCGTGGTGGCAGTAAGCGTACCGGCGCCGTCATCGGCGATAGCGATCGTCACGGTGCGGGCAGCGTCGTCGTAGGTGTAACCGGGCTGGCCGTCGTTCTTCTCGGCCACGGTGTACGTAAAGGTCTTGCCCGCGTCAGCCTGCGTAAACTTGACCTCATGGCCAGCCAGGATGTCGATCAGACCAACCGTCGCCTCTGCCGTTGCAGGGGACTTGTACACGTTGGCACCCTCGTGCAGGCCGAGCGCTTTGGCCGAAGCCTCGTCGGCAGGCGTCACGGTAAAGGTGAACTGACCCTCGGTCATGGGACGTCCGGAGAGAGTCTTGCTGAGCTTGAGGCCGCCGGCCGCGGCGTAATCGAGCTCAGAGCGGTACGTGTTGGTGAAGCGGCCGCTTTCCTTCTTGGTGACGTTGGCGGTCAGGTTGCCCTCGCCGTCTTCAGTCACGGCCACTTCGGCGGTCGCGACACGGGCGTCGTACGCCATGCCCGCCGCGTTGCCCGCGTTCTCGCGGATCTCGTACTTATAGGTTCCGGCAGCCGTGTAGTGGATCTTGCCGAACTTGATGGCGGCGATGCCATCCTTCGCGTCCTTCTTGCTCACAGTTACGGTTGCGGGGTCGGGCAGCGGGGTGCCCTCGGGAGCGGTGATGGTAAAGCTGAACTTGTCGGAGTCCGTCCAGTCGCGACCGTCGATGGCCTTGCTCAGGTCAAAGTCGAGCTCTGCGTCGAGCGGGGTCACGCTGTAGGAGTTCTTGAACTCGGCGGGCTCGGTGCCCTTCAGGACATGTGTGGCGCTAAGGCTGCCGTCGCCGTTGTCCGTGATGGTGGTTTCGATGGTGAACTTGGCATCGCTGTAGGTGATGCCCTTGCTGGTGGTTCCGCCGTTGGCCTCGCGCAGCGTGTAGGTATGCTTACCGGGCTTGGCGTACTTCACGGCACTCATCGTGATCTTGCCGTCGGCAGCGTTGGTGCCGGTGGCGACGACCTTGTCGCCCTCGACGAGCTCAAAGGAGAACTCGCCTTCCTTGAGGTCGCGTCCGGTCAGGACCTTGTTCGCCTTGATCTCGTCGGTGACGCTGAACTCGCCAGGATTCGGCTTGTAGCTGTTGTTGAACTTCGCCTCGGCGACGCCCTTCAGGACATGCTTCGCCTCGAGCGTGCCGTCGCCGTTGTCGGTGATAGTCGTCTCGATTATGTATGTCTTGCCGTCGTAGGTGATGCCGTTGCCGGCGTCGCCCGGGACCTCGCGCAGCGTGTAGGTGTGCTTGCCGGGCTCGTTGTAGGTGATCTCGCTCATCGTGATCTTGCCGTCGGCGGCGTTCTTGCCCCTAGCGACGACCTCGTTGCCCTCGACGAGCTCGAAGGAGAACTCGCCCTCAGCCATGTCGCGCCCTATCAGGTACTTGGTCGCCTTGATCTTGTCGGTGACGCTGGAGTCCTTGGGCGTCACGTTGTAGGCATTCTCAAAGATCGCCTTCTTAGCGTTCTGCAGCTTGTGCTCCACGCTGAGGGTGCCGTCGCCGTTGTCCTTGACGATGGTCACAATAGTGTACTCAGCGGTGCTGTAAGTAATGCCGTTTTCGGTGGTGCCGGCCTTGGTCTCGCGCAGCGTGTAGGTGTGCTCGCCAGCCTCAGTGTAGGTGACGGGATCCATCACGATCTTGCCGTCGGCATTGTTGGTGCCGGTGGCGACCACGTTATTGCCCTCCACGAGCTCAAAGTGGAACTCGCCGGCCTTGAGGTCACGGCCGTCCAAGGACTTGATCGCGGTAATCTGGTCGGTGACGCTGGAGCTCTTGGAGCCAGGCTCGTAGGAGTTGGTAAACTTCGCCTCGTCGGCGCCCTTCAGCTTGTGCTCTACGCCGAGCGTGCCGTCGCCGTTGTCCTTGACGACGGTCTCGACGGTGTAGGTCTTGCCGTCGTAAGTGATCCCGTTGCTGGCGCCGCCCGGGACCTCGCGCAGCGTGTAGGTGTGCGTTCCGGCCTTGGTGTACTCGATGGCGCTCATCGTGATCTTGCCGTCGGCGGCATTCTTGCCGGTGGCGACGACCTCGGCGCCCTCGCCCTCGACGAGCTCGAAGGAGAACTCGCCCTCAGCCATGTCGCGGCCGGTCAGAACCTTGGTCGCGGTGATCTGGTCGGTGACGCTCGTCTCGACAGGCGTCACGCTATAGGTATTGATGAACGTAAAGGCTGCGCTGCCATCCGACTTGCGGGACACCCTCAGATTGCCCTTGCCGTCATCGGTCACGGTGAAGGAAACCTCGCGCGACAGCTTGGCGTCGTTGGTCACGCCAGCAACCTTACCGGACTCGGTCACGGTGTAGGTAAAGGTGTGCTCGCGCTTCTCGGACTTCTCACCCAGAGCCTTGTTAAGGTCGTCGAGCGTAAAGGTAATCTTGCCAAAGTCGACCTTGCCCTTGGCATCATTGGTCACGCTCGCGTTCGCGGGCATGGGTGCGCCCTCTTCACCGGTCACGGTAAAGGTGAACTTGCCGGCAATGTCAGCCGGGGTCAGGCCATCAGGAACCTGCAGATTCTTCTTGCCCACAAGCGATGCCTCGACAGGCGCGGCAGTGTAGGTGTTCACAAACTCGTTGCCGGCATCGCCGTAGACAGCCGTCGCCGTCAGGGTACCATCGCCGTTGTCGACAACGGTTACGCATGCGTCAATTGCCGGCACGGTGGCGCTCACGCCCGCAGACAGCTTGTCGGTCTGCTCGGCAGCAATGTAGCGAATGGTCCACGTGGGTTTGTCTGAGCTAGCGTCAAACGACGCCTTGTCTTCCTCGACCAGCTTGGCAAGCGACTCGGTCGTGTACGTCAGCGGACCGAACTCAACCTTGCCACCCTTGTTGGTTGCATTCAGCAGAACCTCGTCGTGCCCCGCATAGCTCAGTGCAAACTTGAATTCGTCATCGGCCATCGGACGCCCTGAGAGCGTCTTGGTAGCCTCAAGAGTCAGCGGGGTTTCCGTCTTGGCGCTATAAGTGTTCTTGAACTCGCGCTCGCCCGAGATCTTTTCAACGTCAGCCTTAAGCCCACCCGTGGCCTTAACCGTCACGGTCACTTTGAACGTGGCAACGTTATCGCTGTAGGTGATGCCACCGGCGTCGCCTTTGACCTCGCGGACCTCATAGGTGTACTCGCCCGGCTTGATGAAGGTGATCTCGCCGAAGTCAATGGCAGCCTTGCCCTTGCCGTCCGGGTCGGGTTTGTGCACGGTCGTGTCCGTGGATGCAGGCATCGGAGCGTCATTCTTGGGCGTCGCGGAGAGCTCAAACTTAAACTCGTCCGCATCCGTCCAGCTGCGGCCCTCGAGCACCTTGGTCAGGCCAAAGCTGGCCTTGGTATCCACCGTTGTCGGCGTCACGTTAAAGCTGATCTTGCCGTTGTTGCCCAGGTAGGAATTGACATGCGTCGCGGTCGCCTTGGCGGACACGTTGTTCCACTTGGGATTGAGAACGTCAGTCGCGGTACCAGTGTTGTTGCCTCCCACACTCTCCTTGGTGGTGTGGAGCTCGTCGATAAAGGCTAGGCGCGCGGTTCCCACGCTAAACGAAAGGTTGCCGTCCTCGTCAGCAACAATAGCGCCGTCAAACTTCGCAGCGTCGCCGCCGATAAACTCGATGACGGCAGAGGCGGGCTTGGCCTCGCCGTTTTCGCCCTGCTCCTCAAACTCATCCTTGTAGTAATAGGTGCCGGTATCTGCCAGCGAATTCTTTGCAGGCTGCGTGCAGTCCTTGTCCGTGTAAATAGGGGTCTGTTTCTGGAAGTAGTAGTAGCGGTTGGTGTCGGCCGGCTCGAAGGTCGCAACCGTATTGCCCAGATCGCCGGCAGCCCACTTGTTCGCGTAGAAATTCACGGTCTTGGCGCCGTTGGCAACGGTCGTATTGTTCTCGATGTAATCCTTGAGCCCCGTTACCTTCTCGGGCGTAAACAGGTTGTCGAGCGCAGTGCTCTTCACGCTCGAGGTGTACTTCACGCGGATAGGCTGAGCGCTGTCGACCGAAAGCTTGCCGTCTACGGTCTTAAAGTGGCTCAGCGGAATCAACGACGCAGGAATGCTGACCGTTACGACATCGCCCTTCTGGGCATTGTCATCACCAGCACGCTGCACGGTAATGAGCAGGTCTTTTGCTTTGCCATCGAACTCGTACGTATCGGTCTTGGTTTCTTTGTTGACCGTCTTGCTCGCCTTGGTAAACGGCGTGCCGTTGATGACGACCTCGGTGAAGCTGTCGACCTGCATAAAGTCGCCTAGCTCATCGGTAAACGTGATGTAACCGGACTTGGTCGCGTCGTAGCCCTTATCAATTTCGGTCGGATAAGGCGCCTCCGATGTGATGGCCTGTGAGATGTCGTCAAAGACCTTCTTGAGCTCTTCGGCATTGGTCGCCGACTTGTAGTAGTCGGAGTTTTCCGCGCGTGCACCATGAGCATTCCATGCCGTGGCATTGGGGTAGTTGCTCGATACGGCCTGCATGAACTTGTTCTCTTTTTGGCTTTTTCCCGAATCCTGGATACCAGCGCTGGGGTCCGCGCCATCAAAGATGCCGATAGTATAAACGGTGGCCTGGCTGTCCTTCATGTTCTTGGCAGCCTTCACAGCCTTGTTGGCGACGCCAGAGTCGAACGTGTTGTCACTCGTTGGAGTGCCGTCAGTAAAGAACACAACGACCTTCTTGGCGCCTGCGCGACCAGAAGGAATATCCCTAGCCAGTTCCAAACCATAGTCGGCATGCGTGGCACCGCTGGGCTGAATTCTCTTAATGGTGTTCTGGAGAATGGTCACATTGCCGCCAGAGCAATCGGTCAGGCCCTTCATTACCTGTGTGTAATTGTAGTTGTACCATCTTCCATACGTATCGTTGCCGATATTGTTGGACTTCTCGCCCGCAAACTTAACAATGGCAACCCTATGTTGCCTATCGACACCCTCGATACTCTCGTTTTGTTTGGCGATGGTATCGATAAAGCTGTTCGCAGCGTTCTTCAGTGCATCGATACGCTTGGTGCGATCTCCGCCACCCATAGGATCATCCATCGAGCCAGATGCATCCAGCACCATCACGATGTCGAGCGGCGTAGTAACCGTCACGGTTGAATTAGACGTCGAGGACATGGCCGAAAGCGTGGTCAGAAAATCCGACTCTTCGTTTTCCTCAGTTGCCTCGACCGTCTTGTCGGTCCAGATTCGGCCGATGTTTTGAGTCGCTACTTTATTACCGTTGTGACCGGCCGCCCAGATTTCCCAGCGTCCGCTGGTGTCGGGATCGACGACGACCTTTCCGCTCATTGTCGGTCCGTCCATTCCGGTACTGGACCTGGCGTTGGCCTCGGGCAGCATGGCAAATGCTGCAGCCGGCAACACCAGCACTACGGCCAGCATCACCGCCAAGAGACCCCTCGTGTACTTACTCATCGCGTCTCCCTTCTCGCAGGCTCAGACCTTGCATCAGCCTAAAGTTACGAAATGAGACACAATTAGGGCAGGTGACACACGTTCCAGATTCATTTTTAGGCGTGAGACAAATGTCTCACCAAAGTTGAGACACGAGCGTTTTCGCAGGAAAACGGGTGCGACTCAAGATGGACGGGGCAAAAGAACCCGTTTTCCTCCGTCCCCGGGGGATCTATTGGTGGTGCTCGCCACGAAACTGGCCTATCTACTATGTTTAGTCCGGTACCTCCGACCATAACCGCGTTTCATGAAAAACCGCAGGCGTTCTACCTGCGGTTTTCTTTTCGCGTTTTTCGCCGTGGTTGAGGATGGCGGCTCAAACGTAGTAGATGGGCACATTTCGTGGCAGACGGGTCACGCGGCAGCCCTCGTAAGGCCAAAATGATCCGTTTCCCTCTGTCCATGGGAGATCAAGGGCTGTTATGGATATGGTGCCATTTCAAAACTATGCCGGATTACGGGGCTAATGTCGGGACCCTTATCCATACCTCCATTTTTTGAAAAACGGCAGGCTATCTACCTGTGGTTTTGTTTTTGCGATTTTCTGTATGGTCGGAGGTTCGCTATCCAGCCCCGTAATCCGGCATAGTTTTGTTCGTGGCGGCCCAACCGCGCGCTCATGCGCGGGGCCGGTGGGGCAATTTTGCCCCACCGGCCCCTATTCCAACTCTATTCCAACGCTACTCCGGCTTGGTTTCTACCGTGGGAGTCTTGTTCGCCGCAACCGGAGTGCGGGCAGCGTCCATGCTCAGACAGTGTTTGGGACAGCTTTCGATGCACTCACCGCACACCACGCAGGCATACGGGTCGATCGACCACGTTCCACCCTTGCGATCGACCGCGAGCGCGCCCGCCGGGCAACGCCGCGCGCACATGCCGCAGCAGATACACACATCCATGTCGTTGACGATATGCCCGCGCAAGCGCTCGGGCGCCGTCAGTTTCTCCTGCGGATAGCAAACCGTGACCGGCTGCTTGACCAAAGAACCCAAGGCCGTCTTGGCAAATGTCAGTAAACTCATGCCGCACCTACCTTTCCGTGCAGCTAATGCAGGGGTCGATGGTCAGGATAATCATGGGCACGTTGGCAAGGAGCACGCCCTGCAGCGCATGCGTCAGACCCGCCAGGTTTTGCGACGTCGGCGTGCGCACGCGAAAACGGTCCAGATTCTTGGTGCCGTTGCCGCGCACATAGTAATACGCCTCGCCGCGCGGTTGCTCAATCACAACCTCGCCGCGTGCGCCGTCGGCCGGCGTGAGCTTGGTGCGCCCGCCGATACCGTCGTGCGGAATCTTGCCCACAAGCTCCTTAATGATGTCCATGGCCTGTGTGACCTCGGCGCAACGCACCTGGCAGCGGGCATAGCAGTCGCCATCGGTGGCAACGATGGGCTCAAACGCCGCCAGATCCGCATAGGCGCCGTCACCAAACATGCGCACATCGTAGTCCACGCCCGAGGCGCGCCCGAACGGACCGACCATCGAAAGCTCCAGCGCGTCTTTCTTGCTGATCACGCCCACGCCATGCAGGCGTTCGCCGCAGCTGTTGTCGTCCAAAAACGTATGCACCAGGGCCTCGTAGTCGGGGCGCATGGCGTCGAGTGTCTGGACAATGCCCGCCAGCTCGGAGTCCTCGATGTCGTGCTTAAGGCCGCCGATTTCGTTGATCGACAGAATCACGCGCCCGCCGCACGTACTCTCGAAGATCTTGAGAATCTGCTCGCGCAGGGTCCACGACCGATAGAACAACGCCTCAAAACCAAAGGCATCGGCGAGCAGGCCCAGCCACAGCAGGTGCGAGTGAATGCGCGAAAGCTCGTGCAAAATGGTGCGGATATACTGCACGCGGCCGGGCACCTCGATGCCGAGCATGCGCTCGCAGGCGCTGGCATAGCCGTAGCTATGGCCCACGGCGCAGATGCCGCAGATGCGCTCGGCGATGTAGCCAAACTGATGCATATCGTGCTTTTCGGTGAGTTTCTCGAGCCCGCGGTGCACAAAGCCGATCTGCGGAATTGCTTCGATGACACGGTCGTCCTCGATCACCAGGTCCAGATGAAGCGGCTCGGGCAGCACCGGGTGCTGCGGGCCAAACGGAATAATGGAGCGATGTGCCATGGGCCTTACGCCTCCTTTTTCTGCTTGTCGCGGGCGGCCTTGGCGGCAAGCGCCGCGCGGACCTTGGCCGCTTTCTCGGGATCCATGGCGGCGAGCTTTGCCTCCATCTCGGCAGCCTTGAGCGCGGCTTTCGCAGCAGCCTCATCGTGCTGAGCATCGGAGCCGACAACCGCA
>CALHJX010000120.1:0-5870 GCA_938033385.1 uncultured Collinsella sp.
GAGGTTCCCGCGGCGGAGGAGCTGCGTCCGCAGGGTGCTTGCGAAGCACAGGCACCCGGCACGGGGCGCGACCGGACCGCGGCTGCCCCCAATCTCTTTGTCGACCGCGAGAAGCTGCTGTTCGAGTCGTGCCCCACGGTTCCCGTCTGCGGGGGGCGCGATGTCACGATTGGCATTCCCCGTGTGCTCGAGTTCTGGGACACCATGCCGTTCTGGTCGACGTTCTTCAGCACGCTCGGCTTTAAGGTGCGCGTCTCGGGACGCAGCACCAAGGCGATGTACGAGCGCGGTCTGGCGCACGTCACATCCGACACCGTGTGCTTCCCGGCCAAGCTCGTCCACGGGCACATCCGCAATCTCGTCGACGCCGGCGTCGACCGCATCTTCATGCCCATCATCACGACGGTGCCCACCGAAAACACCGCCTCTACCAGCGAGTGGATGTGCGCCGTCGTAAAGGGATACCCCTACGTGATGCGCAATTCCGATAACCCGGAGGAACGTTTCGGCGTTCCGTTCGATACGCCGCTGTTCCACTGGTACGACGAGGGCGACCGAAACCGCCAGCTCAAGGCGTGGTGCAAGGAGACCTTCGATATCGATGCCGACCTGGTTGCCAAGGCGACCGAGCAGGCGGACCGCGCGCAGCAGACGTTTGAGAGCCAGCTGCAGCTGCGCGGCAGGCAGGTGCTCGAGAACGTGCGCGAGGACGGCGGCTACGCGGTGGTGATCGCTTCGCGCCCGTACCACAACGACCCGCTGGTCAACCACGGGCTGCCCAAGCTCTTCTCTGAGCGCGGCATCCCCGTGCTGACGCCCGATGCGGTGCCGGGGGTCTGCAACGTCGATCTTTCCAACAGCCGCATCGACATCGTGAACAACTACCATGCGCGCATGCTGTCGTGCGCGGTCATCGTCGCATCGACGCCCGAGCTCGAGCTCGTGCAGATGGGCAGCTTCGGCTGCGGCCACGATGCGTATCTCACCGACGAGATCGCGCGCATGATGGGCGAGATGGGCTCCAAGGTTCCGATGATGATCAAGCTCGATGAGAGCGACGTCGCCGGTCCCATGGGCATTCGCGTGCGTTCGTTTATCGAGTCGGTCAACCGTCGTCGCGCGGAGGAGCGTGCCGAGGGCGCCCGGGTGCACGCGGTCCATCCGCTCGACGACCCGTATAAGGTCAAGTACACCAAGCGCGACCGGCACGACAAGATCGCGCTGGTCCCCAACACCTCCCATGCGTTCTGCAGGCTCATGACCGCGGCGATGCGCAATCAGGGCGTGCGCGCCGAGGCCCTTGATATCGGGCGCGAGGATGCCATCCGCCTGGGCAAACGCTATGTGCACAACGACATCTGCTTTCCCGCGCAAATCGTGATCGGCGAGGCGCTCGCGGCACTCGAGAGCGGTAAGTACGACCCGCACGACGTCGCCGTGGTGACTGGCAAGTATATCGGCGACTGCCGCCTGACGCACTACATGCCCCTGCTGCGCCGCGCGCTCGACGACGCGGGATACGACTATGTCCCGGTGCTCACCAACGACGACGTCGATGCCCACAATGCGCATCCGGGCTTCAAGCTCGGCCTTGGCCCGAGCATCCAGATCGCCTACGGTCTTCCCATGATCGATGCCCTCGAGGCCATGCTTAGGCGCATCCGTCCCTACGAGCTCGAGAAGGGCGCGGCGGACGCTGCGTTCGACCGCGCGCTCGATGAGGTTATCGAGGGCATGGAGCGCTCCGGGCTGAGAGGCCAGGCGACGGGCTTCAAACGCGCGCTTGCGATCATGGACGCCGTTCCGTACGACCGCTCGAACCCGCATCCGACCGTTCTCATCGTGGGCGAGTACCTGCTCAATTTCCATCTCGGCGCCAACCACGAGATCGAGCGCTACCTCGAGGACAACGGGCTCGAGGTCATCGAGGCGCGCATGACCGACGTGATCCGCAAGACCTATTTCTACAAGCATGCGCAGTCGCGCGAGTTCCACGTCGACCTGTCGCTGCCCGAAAAGGCCTGGTACGCCACAGCGGACAACCTGTTCGAGCTCGCGCACGACCGTTGCGACCGCCTGGGCGCGGCGAGCCCGCTCTACGAGCCGCCGACGCGCATGCCCGAGCTCGTGCGCGCGAGCGATAAGATCCTGCACCATACGTTCGATGCGGGCGAGGGCGTGCTGATTCCGGCGGAGATCCTCGAGCACGCCAAGCGCGGCTGCCGCAACTTCGGGATCCTACAGCCGTTCGGGTGTCTGCCCAACCATGTCGTGGGGCGCGGGCTCATCCATGCGCTCAAGGAGCAGTATCCCACGGCGCAGTTCCTGCCGCTCGACTACGATCCCGACGTGAGCTTCGCCAACGTGGAGAACCGTCTTCAGATGCTCATCATGAACGCCAAGGCGCAGGGGTGCGGTGAGGCGCATGGCGAGACCGCGTAAGGACGCCGATGCGCCCGATGCACGCACCCGTATCATCGAGGCGTTTTGGGAGCTCATCGAGAACAACAGCATCTTCGAGCTGTCGGTTGGCGAGGTGACCCGCGCCGCCCAGTGCAATCGCGGAACGTTTTACTACTATTTTCACGATTTCGATGAACTCGTCGCCATCGCCATAGCCCAGCTGCTGCAGGATAACGAGCTCATCACCGATGCCCTCTGGCATTTTTCGAGCGAGGGCGACCTTTCGGCGTTCGACCGGCGCGACGTCCGCTGCCTGCTGCGGCGCATCGTCATCACCATGAGGGCGGGTGCCGCCGAGCAGGTCGTGCAGGGCATCCATACGATCATCATCGACCGCGTGAGAGAGATCGTCCACCCCGACGGAGAAGAGCTCAAGGCAGATTCGAGCTTTGCGGTGGGCTTTCTGGTCTCGGGCATCATGGGCTTTGTGATGGCGGTCGGCTTTGCCCGGGAGGGCGGCGAGGAGATAGACCTCGAGCAGCTGGGGGACAGCGCGTGCGCGTACCTGAGGGCGGTCGCCATGCAGACGGTGGAAACGGTCGCGCAAGTCGAGGGCGTCGATACATCCGAGCTGCTCGAACGCGTCTCCAAGGAGGCCGATGCCTATCGCGCATCGCGTGCGACGAGTCCCGACGTGGTGAAAGACGCCTAGGGTTTCTCTTGCGGGGCGCCTGTCGCGCATCGCGCGGTGAGTCCCGCGATGCGGTCATAACCTGCATTCATGTGAGCCGGGTTTATAGATATTCCTCCAGCTGTTAACATAGACAACCTGTGGGTAAAGAGACAAAAGCGCCGCCGACGGGCGGGCGGTTTGATTTCGATGAACTCATGTAAGGAAACGAGCATGTTAGATAGATTTACCGATCGAGCGCGCAAGGTCATGTCGATGGCCAAACAGGAGGCGCTCGATCTTCATTCAAATAAGGTGGGCACCGAGCACCTGCTGCTCGCGCTTGCCAAGGAGGACGAGGGCATTGCCGCCGAGGCGCTGCGTTCGCTCGACATCTCCTACGATGACATCATGGATACTCTCAAAGAGGTCCAGACCACGGTTCCCGAGCCCAGCGAGGAGACCGAGGCGGCCAAGCTCGCCTTTACGCCGCTCGTCATTAGCGTGATGGAGCGTTCGTTCCGCGTGGCGCGTGAGAACAACCAGACCTACGTGTCGACCGAGCACTTGCTGATCGGCATCGTCGAAGAGGGCAACGGCATGGCCATGGACATCCTCATGCGCCTGGGTGTGTCGTCCGCCTCCATCAAAAAGGCTATCGAGAAACTCACCGCCAAGGACCAGGACAAGAAGCGCCCGCTCGCCGGCGCCGGTGCTGGTCGCCCCGGTGCGGGCCTGCCGTTCTTTAGCGGCTCGGATGCCTCTCAGCAAAAGGGGAGTGGCACCGATACGCTTAAGCAGTTCGCGACCAACCTCACGCAGAAGGCGCGCGATGGCGAGCTCGACCCTGTAATTGGTCGCGAAAAGGAAGTCCAGCGCATGATGGAAATTCTTTCGCGCCGCACCAAGAACAACCCGCTCATTCTGGGCGACCCCGGCGTGGGCAAGACGGCCATCGTCGAGGGCCTGGCTCAGCAGATTGCAGCCGGCAACGTGCCCGAGAACCTCATGAACCAGAATATCTGGACGCTCGACCTGCCGGGCCTCGTGGCGGGTGCCAAGTATCGCGGCGAGTTTGAGGAGCGCCTCAAGAACGTGATCCAGGAGGCCACCGAAGCCGACGACGTCATCCTGTTTATCGACGAGATGCACACCATCATCGGTGCCGGTTCTGCCGAGGGCTCCATCGACGCGAGCTCCATGCTCAAGCCCGTTCTCGCGCGCGGTGCCTTCCAGATTATCGGCGCCACCACGGCCGAGGAATTCCGCAAGTACCTCACCAAGGACCCGGCTTTCGAGCGTCGCTTCCAGACCATCGATGTCGAGGAGCCGAGCGTCGAGGACACGGTCAAGATCCTGACCGCGCTCAAGCCGCGCTACGAGGAGCATCACCATGTGCGCTATACGCAGGGTGCTATCGAGGCTGCCGCGAACCTTTCCAACCGCTACATACAGGATCGCTTCCTGCCCGATAAGGCCATCGACCTCATCGACGAGGCCGGTGCCCGCGCTCGCGAAGCGCAGGAGGCGGCGCTCTCTTTCATCCGCGAAGCCTACGGCGCGAACTATCTGCCCCCGAAGCCGAACTTCTACAAGAACAAGGCCGCCGCGCAGGAGGCAACCGAGAGCGACGATATGAACAAGGCCGCCGAGATCACCGAGCAGCAGAAAGCTGCCGAGATTGAGCTCGCCGAGGCCAAGGCCGCCTGGACGGCCGAGCTCGACGCCAGCCCGCTCACCATCGACGTGAGCCAGATTGCCGATATCGTGTCCGTGACTTCGGGCGTGCCGGTGTCCTCGCTTACCGAGAGCGAGAGCCGTCGCCTGCTGCAAGCCGAAAGCGTGCTCAAGACGCGCATCATCGGTCAGGATGAGGCTGTCGAGGCCGTTGCTAAGGCCGTGCGCCGCAGCCGCTCGCCGCTCAAGGATCCGCGTCGCCCCGGCGGCAGCTTTATCTTCCTTGGTCCCACCGGCACGGGCAAGACCGAGCTCGCCAAGACGCTCGCCGAGTACCTCTTTGGCAGCAAGGATGCGCTCATCAGCTTCGACATGTCCGAGTTCGGTAGCGAGTTCGAGGTCTCCAAGCTCATCGGTAGCCCTCCGGGTTACGTCGGTCACGACGAGGGCGGCCAGCTCACCAAGGCCGTTCGTCGTCACCCGTACTCGGTCGTGCTGTTCGACGAGATCGAGAAGGCGCACCCCGATATCTTCAACATCTTGCTGCAGGTGCTGGAGGAGGGCCGCCTGACCGATAGCCAGGGCAAGACGGTTGACTTCCGCAACACCGTGATCATCATGACGTCCAACGTGGGCGCTCGCGAGATTGCGCAGGATGCGAGCGTGGGCTTTGGCACCACCGGCGAGCAGGGCCTCACGTCGAGTGAGATCCGCGGCCGCGCGATGGGCGAGCTCAAGCGCCTGTTCCGCCCCGAGCTGCTCAACCGTATCGACGACATTGTGGTGTTCCAGAAGCTCTCGGGTGAGAATCTCACCAAGATCGCGCACCTGCTGGTGGACGACCTGCGTCAGCGTTTGATTGCCAACGGCATGAACATCAAGCTCACCGATGCGGCCTATGACAAGATCGTGGCCGAGGGCACCGACCTCACCAACGGTGCGCGTCCGCTGCGCCGTGCCATCCAAAAGCTCATCGAGGACCCGCTGTCCGAGGAGCTTCTGGCCGGCGAGTGGGGCGAGGGCGATACCGTCCTGTGCGACGTGGCCGATGGCAAGTTTGTCTTTAGCCACGGCACGGGCGAGATCCCGGCACCGCGTCCGGCGGGCACGCTCGGTGGCG
>CALHJX010000121.1:0-2285 GCA_938033385.1 uncultured Collinsella sp.
TCGACGATGACGCCGTCGATGGGCACGCGCTCGCCGGGCTGGACCACGATCACGGTGCCGACCGCGATGTCATCGGGGAAGACCTGTTCGAGTGTGCCGTCGGCTTGCTCGACGTTAGCGTAGTCGGGCGCGATGTCCATCATGGCACTGATCGACTTGCGGCTCTTGCCCACGGCGTATGCCTGGAACAGCTCGCCGACCTGGTAGAAAAGCATGCCGGCGGCGCCTTCGGCCATGTGCGGATCGGTGTCGGGGAAGAGCACCATGGCAAACGCGCCGATGGTCGCGACGGCCATGAGGAAGCTCTCGTCGAACGCCTTGCCGCGGCGGATGTTGTTGTATGCCTTTTGGAGCACATCGTAGCCGGCAATCAAAAACGGCACGAGGAACAGCACAAAGCTGGCGTAGACGTCGCCCGGGGTGCCGAATGCGGCGGCGAGGGTGCCGAGCTCATTGAGGGCGTACACCACGGCAAAAATGCCCAGCGCTACCAGGATGCGGTTGCGCTTATGCTCGAGTGACTCTTTTTTCTTGCGCTTCTTCTTTTTCTTCTTGGGGTCGTCGGTGGCCATGACTCGTATCCTCCCATTTGAATGTATGAACACTCGCTCATATAATTTCGCGGGCAAAGGCCGCGGCAAGCGCGGCCTTGCGGGTCAGCGTATGCGCAGGCTAGAGAATGATCTCGCAGTCCGGCTCGGCGTCAGCCGTAAACTCTACAACGCGGTTGAGCACTTCGTCGAACTCGGCGTCATCGGCCTCGAGCGTCAATTTCTGGGTCATAAAGTTGACGGACACGGATTTGACGCCCTCGAGTTTGGCCAGCTCGTCCTGAAGCTCGCGCGCACAGTTGGCGCAGTCGATCTCGTCGAGAGTAAACTGCTTTTTCATGGTGGGTTCCTTTCTCTGTGTTGGCGACCTGGGTGCCGGTCGCGTTGGTACCGCGGTTGGTTGCTATTCGCAGATATGGCTCATGCCCTGGTTGAGCATGGTGTAGACATGATCGTCGGCAAGCGAGTAGAGGATGTTGCGGCCGTCGCGGCGGAACTTGACCAGGTGCGACTGCTTAAGCGTGCGCAGCTGGTGCGATACTGCCGACTGCGAGGTTGCGGTCGCCCCGGCGATGTCGGCCACGCAGAGCTCGCGGCCCATGAGGGCATAGAGTATCTTGATGCGCGTGGTGTCGCTGAAGACCTTGAACAGGTCGGCCAAGTCGTACAGCAACTCCTCGTCGGGAAGGTCCTCGGGCGAGCAGGTGGTGGTGATCACGGGCTCGGTGGCCTCGATGTCAGTCTTTGTTTCATCAGCGTGGTCGCTCATTGCAATATCCTTTCATATGAACATGCGCTCATATAACTTTCTTTCGATTATATGAGCGCATGTTCATATGTCAATAACGTTCAGGTAATTCGTCGTACAAAATGATGAGGAAAAGCGGACGAGATCCCGGACTAAGCGGTTTTGATTAGCGATGCCGGGGTGGGTGCCCCTGCGCCGTGCAAAAATTGGAGTATTCTGCAACGATAGGGGGTCTGTTAATTTATTTCAGGCCAAATAATGTAGTTTAAGAGTCATCTTAGGGCGTTAAACCGATGAGTTCTTCCTCAAATGTTGCCTAACGTTCTCACGCATGAGTGATTTCGCTTCACATTTGGATCCACTCGAGGGTGATGGACACCCGACCCTGCTGAATACTCGCAATTTTGCACGTCGCTAGGGTACCCACCTTGTTAGTCGGCCTAGATTCCGGCCCCGAAGACCCTGCCCTCGGGCGTGAAGCTGTTTGTTTGGTTGAGTGATGGGCTGTCGGGTTCGACGGTTTGCATATCATCGATTGCCGGCGCTTCGTTAATCGTCGGATCGTCCAATGTGATGCCTTCGAGCATTGCTTTTTCGAGGTCAATTCGTTGACGCTCTTCGGAATCCTGGCGAAGCTCCTCCTGGATTCGTTTCTTCTCCTCAATAAACCTTCTGAGCACAAACAGTCTCAGGTCCTCTTGCATGATTTGAAAGTCTTTTGGCAGACGCGAGGGGCGTATACCTTCTTTTCGTTGGATTGCCTCCATGACCCTAACGAAAGAGCTGGCATGCATAAAGGAATAACGGCTGACGGTGATGATTCCGTACCCCATGGACGCAAGCGCATTCTTGCGCTCCTCGTCGATAGCGCGGTCCTCTTCGGCGTCGTGATAAAACCCGTTGTATTCAATATCTGTTCGAGATTTCTTCAGATATGCATCCATAAAGAACTTTTTGCGTCTCGTGAGATTTTTTGCGGCGGCGGT
>CALHJX010000122.1:0-2285 GCA_938033385.1 uncultured Collinsella sp.
AGCAGCTGCTTTGCCAGCTCGCCACCGCCCTCGCCCACGGCCATGGTGCCCAGAGCGCCGTAACGGGTGTGCGAGTCGGAGCCCAGAATCATCTTGCCACAGCCGGCGAAGTTCTCACGCATAAAGGAGTGGATGACCGCGATATGGGGCGGAACGAAGATGCCGCCGTACTTTTTGGCAGCCGAGAGGCCAAAGACGTGGTCGTCCTCGTTGATGGTGCCTCCCACGGCACACAGCGAGTTATGGCAGTTGGTGAGCACGTAGGGCAGCGGGAACTGCTCCATGCCCGAGGCGCGCGCCGTCTGGATGATGCCGACAAAGGTGATGTCGTGGCTCGCCATGGCGTCGAAGCGAATCTTGAGCGCCTCGGGGTCGCCGGACGTGTTGTGTGCTTGAAGGATCGAATACGCGATGGTGCCACGCTTGGCATCCTCGGGCGTCTGCGTAATACCGCGCTCGGCAGCCTCGGCCGCAGGCACAACCTCGCTGCCGCCGCGCAGGTAGATGCCGTCCTCGTACAGCTTGACCATACTGTCTCCCACTCTGCCCAAGAGATTTGGGCGCATAGCATACATTCGTTCAATATCGTGCCATAGAACGGTTGCGAGTGGGTTACGAATCTGCGCGTTCACTTTATCTCAGTAAAGCAAAGGACGAGCCCCTTGCATCACTCTCTGGACAAGGAGTGTCCCAAAGTGCCGGCACAAAAGGAACGTCCCCAAGTGCCAAGTGCCGCAAGAATGTCCCCTTTGACCAGTCATTTAAGAACGTCCCCAATGACTACCGCATCCGGAGCAAGGCAACGCCGCAGGCAGAGGACGGACAGCGAGCGGGTCGCATTTGAGACAAGGTGACGTGAAACGAAAGGGCGCTGACCTTCTGGTCGCGCCCTTGAAGTTGAACGTCAGATTGTCCAAATGCGGCCCGCGCAGCGTCGAGCCGTTACGCGGTTTGGTAAAACCGCGTAACTAAATCCGCTCCGCGATCTCGTGGATGAGGTAGTCGGTCTTTTCCCAGCCCAGGCACGGGTCGGTGATCGATTTACCAAAGACGCCGCCGTCGACCGGCTGGTTGCCGTCCTCCAGGTAAGACTCGATCATAAAGCCCTTGACCAGCTTGGAGATGGACTCGTTGCGGCGGCAGCTGTCGAGCACTTCCTTGCAAATGCGATACTGCTCCAGCGGGCGCTTGCCCGAGTTGTCGTGGTTGCAGTCGATGACCGCTGCCGGATTGGCATAGCCGGCGTGTTCGGTGTAGCGCTCGGCCAGGCGCTCGAGGTGCTCGTAGTGGTAGTTGGGGTAGGTGCGACCGTCGAGACCGATGTAGCCACGCATGACGGCGTGCGCGAGCGGGTTGCCGTCACACTCGACCTCCCAGTTGCGGAAGATGAAGCTCTGATGTGCCTGGGCGGCGTAAATGGAGTTGAGCATAACGGTGGTAGAGCCGGCAGTGGGATTCTTCATGCCGACGGGTACCGAAATGCCGCTCGACACCAGGCGATGCTCCTGGTTCTCGACCGAGCGCGCGCCCACGGCGACGTAGCTCAGCAGGTCGACGAGGTACTGGTAGTTGGACGGGTAGAGCATCTCATCGGCGGTAAAGAAGCCGGTCTCCTCGATGACGCGCAGGTGCATATGGCGGATGGCCTTGACGCCCTCGAGCAGGTCGTCGGGAGCCTCGGGGTCGGGGTTGTGCAGAAGACCCTTGTAGCCGGTGCCCTTGGTACGCGGCTTGTTGGTGTAGACGCGCGGAATGATGATGAGCTTGTCCTTGACCTCCTCGGCGGTCTTGGCCAGTCGGTTCATGTACTCAAGCACCGAATCCTCGCGGTCGGCAGAGCACGGGCCGATGATGAGCACCTTGCGTGCGTCCTCGCCGGTAAAGACTTTGGCGACCTCGGCGTCAAATGCCTGCTTTTTGGCGGTAAGCTCGGCAGAAAGCGGCATTTCCTCGCGGATCTCCATGGGGATCGGCAGCCTGCGTTTGAATTCCATGGCCATAGGAGTCTCCTCAATCTATAGAAAGAGCAATAAGCGTATTGTCGAGTGTTCGGCATTATCCGCTGTTGCACGCTAAAGTGCAACCCCTCGCCGCCCCGAAACCTGCCAAAAAGGGACAGGTTTATTTTGGCAGGTTTTATCTGGGGAAACGTCGGTGAATGCCGGGAGGGAGTGGCGTCGCGCGGGAGCCTAAGGCTGTTGTTGCTTCCCCAGGAAACACCCTGTGGGCAAAAAATGCCAAATATGAGTACGGTTGCTAACCTAGTATCATATTGCCTTCGCAAA
>CALHJX010000123.1:0-16110 GCA_938033385.1 uncultured Collinsella sp.
CGAAGGGCTCGATCTCGGTGGGGTGGTTGTGGGTCTCGTTCTTAAAGAGGAATAGCCAGTCCTGGTCCTCGCCATCGACATCGACCTTCACCTTGACGGTGCAGGCATTGATCTCCTCGGACTCATCGACATCGGTCATGACGCCGGTCTTCTTGAGGTACTTGGCGCCGATGGTGCCCATGTCCATGAGGCAGACGGGCTTGGCGTCGCGACCGAGCTCATGGCGCATCTCCATGTAGCGGTCGAAGGCCTGCTGCACCACGGCGTCGTCGATCGTCACGTCGTCCAGGACGGTGCCGAAAGTGGTGTGGCGGCAGTGGTCGGACCAATAGGTGTCGATTACGCGGATCTCGGTGATGGTGGGGTCGCGGTTCTCATCGCGGAAGTACTGCTGGCAGAAGGCGATGTCTGCCTCGTCCATGGCAAGGCCGCGATCGGCGATAAAGGCGGCAAGGCCGGCCTCGTCGAGCTTGCGGAAGCCGTCGAGCACCTCGACGGGCTGGGGCTCGGGAGTCTCCATGTACAGCGTCTCGGGCAGGTCGAGCGAGGCGATGCGCGCCTCGACGGGGTTCACCACGTAGTGCTTGATGGCATCGATGGCGGCCTCGTCCAGAGCGCCCGAGATCATATAGACCTTGGCGGAGCGCACGGCGGGGCGCTCGCCCTGGCTGATGAGCTGCACGCACTCGCTGGCGGAGTCGGCGCGCTGGTCAAACTGGCCAGGCAGGAATTCGACGGCAAAGACGGCGCCATCGCTTGCGGGGAGTTCGTCGTAGGTCACATCGACCTGGGGCTCGCTAAAGACGGTCGGCACGCAGGAGCGGAAAAGCTCCTCGTCGATGCCCTCGACGTCGTAGCGGTTGATGATCCTCAGGGCCTCGATGCCCTTGATGCCGAGAATTTCGGTCAGCTCGCCCTTGAGCTGCTGAGCCTCGACGTCGAACCCGGGTTTCTTCTCCACGTAGATACGAGAGACCATTGGTTCCTGCCTTCCTGATCGGTTGGGCGTACGGTACGGTATGCGGCAGCGGTCGGTTTACGGGACAAGCCTCGCGGTCGCCTTGAGCCACATGTTTGTAAACCTCACTATGATACGACAGCTCGCGGCGCGTTGAGGACGGCGAGGGTGCTACAGTGAAGCGCAAACAAGAGAAAGGCATCACATGGCATTCGTTTCGCTCGCCATCATCGCACTCGTGGCCTTTGCGAGTCCTTTTATCGCCTCGGCGATTCCCGGAAAACCCGTTCCCGAGACGGTCTTTTTGCTCGTGCTCGGCGCGGTGCTGGGACCCCATATGCTCGGCGTCATCCATGTAGATGCCGAGGTCTCGCTGGTGTCCGAGCTCGGTCTGGCCTTTTTGTTCCTGCTCGCCGGCTTTGAGATCGACCCCAAGAGCATCACGGGCGTCGAGGGGCGCTACGGCTTGGCGACGTGGGTCGTCACGTTTGGTATCGCCTGGCTTGCCGTGCGCTTTACCCCGTGGTTCTCGGTCAGTCATTTCGACGGTATCGCCGTGACGCTTGCCCTCACTTCTACGGCGCTCGGCACGCTCGTGCCCATCATGCGCGAGCGCTCGCTCACCGGCACGCGTGTGGGCGACTCGATTCTCGCGTATGGCACTTGGGGCGAGCTCGGTCCCGTGCTCGCCATGTCGGTGCTGCTGTCTGCTCGCACTGGCATCCAAACGCTCGTAATCCTTGGCTTGTTTGCTGTAGTCTGCGTGCTGCTGGCCGTGGTCCCAAGCCGCTCCAAGCGCGTCGGCAGCCGCTTCTTTGCGTTTGTCGAGGAGCGCGCCGATACCACGTCGCAGACCTTCGTGCGTCTGACGGTGTTCATCCTGGTCACGCTCGTGGCGTTCTCGGCCATCTTTGACCTCGACATCGTGTTGGGTTCTTTTGCCGCCGGCTTTGTCCTGCGCTATATCATCCCCGAGGGCAACCATACGCTCGAGACCAAGCTCGACGGCCTGGCCTACGGCTTTTTGATTCCGGTGTTCTTTACCGTATCGGGCGCAAAGATCGACCTGACGGCCGTGGCGTCGCGCCCGGGCTTGCTCGCGGGCTTTATCGTGGCGTTGCTGATTATTCGCGCCGTGCCCATCCTCATCTCTATGGGCATTTGTCCTGCGACGCGCGATGTGTCGGCGTATGGCCGCATTACCGTGGCCCTGTACTGCACCACGGCTCTGCCGATCATCGTTGCCGTGACAAGCGTTGCCGTCAACGCGGGCGCGCTGTCGCAAGATATTGCGTCGGTCATGGTTGCCGCCGGTGCCATCACGGTGTTCTTGATGCCGCTGCTCGCGCAGCTCTTCTACCGCGTGGTCGACGCTGCACCGGTCGCCGCCGTGGCAGAGGTTGCCGAGCATCCATCCGATGCGCTCGACATCCTGCGCGCCCATCACGATTTGGCGAGCCTGCTCGCACGCGAGCACGAGCTGCTGACCTCGCATGGACATGGTCGCGTATTCGAGGGCCTGCCTACGCTCGATACGATTGCCGAGCATCTTTCCGCCGAGGCGGCGAGCGGCCATATCGATGCCCGTATTGTGGACGCGGCGCATCTTCTTGCCGATAAGACCTATGGTGATGAGGTTGACCCGTCCGAGCTGACTCCGCGTGAGCGCCGCCGCCTGGAGCGCGCCAAGCTCGCCGTGCACGAATACCGCCGCCGCATGCTGGAGCTTTACGCACGCGATGAAGCCCAGGACGACGACGGCAAGTAGTCGATAGTCTCTCAAGGGAGTCGCGTCACGCTTTGAAGGCTCGAAACGGGATGTGGTTTCCGAAACAGGGGCCGTTGGGAAACGGTGTCCCGGAATGGGCGTCCAGAGTGGGACGCGCTTTCCGCGAGAGACCCGTTGCGGAAACCACATCCCAGAATCTGCGTTCAAAACGGGACGCAGTTTCCGCAAGGAGGTCCTGGGGGAAACCGTGCCCCGTTCTGATCCGAAATATTGGGACATAGTTTCCCTTTCATAACAGAAGAAGGCGCGCTGCCTGCAGTTGATGCAGACGGCGCGCCTTCTTTGTTGGACTATGTTGAGGCTGGGAGCTGAGGCTTGCGACCTTTAGGAGCGGGCGGCTCCGTCGACGGGGAGCACGGCGCCCGTGACATAGGAGGACATGTCGCTCGCCAGGAAGACAAAGGCGTTGGCGACATCCTCGGGCTCGCCCATGCGGCCGAGCGGGATGGTGGCGATGATGGGCTTGATGACCTCTTCGGGCAGGTTGGCGACCATATCGGTCTTGGTTACGCCAGGCGCGACGGCATTGACGCGAATACCCATGGGGGCGAGCTCGCGCGAGAGCGACTGGACCATTCCGTTGACGGCAAACTTGGACGTGGGGTAACCGACGCCGGAGGGCTGGCCGTACTTGGCGACCATCGAGCTTGTGGTAGTGATGGTGCCGCCGTGGCCGGCTTCGGTCATGATCTTGGCGGCAGCCTGGTGGCCATTAAAGACAGCGACGACGTTAAGGTTCATGACCTTTGCGAACTCCTCGGCCGTGTAGTCCAAAAGGGGCGAGCGCTGGGAGATGCCGGCGTTGTTGACGACCGTATCGAGACCGCCCATGTCGGCTGCAGCCTGGGTAAAGGCCTCGGTCACGGCCTCGAGCGAGGTGAGGTCGCAGGAACGGCCCCAGACCTTGGCGTCGGGATAGACAGCTGTCAGCTTCTCAACGGCTGCATCGGCAGTCTCCTGGCGCGAGCCAAAGACGGTGACGGCGGCACCCTCCTCGATAAAACGGCAGGCGATGGCATAGCCGATACCGCGCGTGCCTCCGGTGACGATTGCTTTCTTGCCCTCGAGCAACATGGTGCTTCCTCTCATCGCGGGCGGACATACACGGCACAGCATAGCGGCGGTAAAATACAGCTGCCGTCGCATATCGGCAAACGGTATCCACGGTTGTTGACGAACGGTCAAGTTATTCAAACGTTAGTCGACCAGTTCGCTCAAAGGATGTAGCAAAAAGGGGCTCCCATCCAATCGGATAGGAGCCCCTCATGCGTTATTTGATTTGCCGAGAATCGGGCTAGTTGGCCATGACGCCTTCGGTCCAGGCCTCGACGTCCTCGATACGCAGGACGTTGGCGACCTCGGCCACGCAGTCGACGCTGGCAAGCTCGGCGGCGGCAGCCTGGACGTCCTTCTCGAGCGCGCGGTGCGTCAGGAAGATGACCGAACAGGCATCGTTGACGCCCGACTTGCCGTCCTCGACCTGGTTGATGAGCGAGATCGAGATGTTGTGCTTGGCAAAGATATCGACCGTCTCGGACAGGGCGCCCACGCGGTCGGCGACCTTCAGGCGCACATAGTACTTAGTCTGGAGCTCGTCCATGGGCTTAAAGGCGAGGTTGTGACCATAGGGCTCAATCTCGGGCAGCGGAGCCACGCCGCGGCTGATCTGCTCGGAGAGCGACAGGATATCGCCTACGACGGCGCTCGCGGTGGGGAAGGAGCCTGCGCCGGCACCGTAGAACATGGTCTCGCCCACGGCGTCGCCTACCACGTAGACAGCGTTCATGGCGCCGTTGACCTTGGCGAGCATGTGATCGGCAGGGATCAGCGTGGGGTGCACGCGAACGTCGACGCCGGCGTCGGTGTTGCGGGCGATGCCCAGCAGCTTAATGGTGTAGTCGAGCTCGCGGGCCTGGGCGATGTCCTCGGCGCCGATGGTACGGATGCCCTGCTGGTACACATCGTCGGTGGTCACGCGGGTGCCAAAGCCGATGGAGGCGAGGATTGCCGTCTTGCTGGCGGCGTCGAAGCCATCGACGTCGGCGGACGGGTCGGCCTCGGCATAGCCCTTGGCCTGCGCGTCGGCAAGTACGTCGGCGTAATCGGCGCCTTCGGCGTCCATGCGCGACAGGATATAGTTGGTGGTACCGTTGAGAATGCCGGCGATGGTCAGGATCTTGTTGCCCACCAGGTCGTGCTCGAGCGTGCTCACGATGGGGATGCCGCCGCCGCAGCTGGCCTCGCACTTAATCTGCACGCCGCACGCGCGCGCCTTCTCGGCGAGCGTCTCGACATGACGACCCAGCAGGGCCTTGTTGGCAGAGACGACGTGCTTGCCGTTCTCGAAGGCGGTGGTAAAGATCTCGGTCGCGGGGTGCTCGCCGCCGATCAGCTCGACGACGATGTCGACGGCGGGGTCGGTGACGACGTCGTGCCAGTCGCTCGTAAAGGCCTCGCGCTCAATGCCTGCCGCCTCGGCCTGCTCCCAGGCAAGCGCGCAGGCGCGGGTCAGCTTAAGGTCGATGCCGTAGGCTGCCAGGTACTCATCGTGGTGGCTCTTGATCAGACGGGCCACGCCGCCGCCGACGGTTCCCAGACCGATCAGACCGACGTTCACGGTGCGCAGGGGTTCGCTCATAGATAGCTCCTTCGTGCATCTTATGGATGGATTAACCGCTTAAAGGTTGAGTGCATTCTAGCGTGAACCGAGGGCGCGTGCTCGCCAGGCAACAGGAGTCGCACAAAACGGCACCCCCGAAACGCTGCGGAAACATTGGAAACATGCTCGCCACAAACGAACTTCCGTAACAAACTGTCAACGTTTGCACCATAAGGTTTGCCCTGTGCGACTGGGGCATGCAGGCGCTCGTCGGCGTGGAATGACGAGGGCCAGGTCGAAAAGCCCGCTACGGCCTATGTGATTCAGGACGGCAAGTACATCGCTGCCTAGGTGCGCACAAAACGCGACCGGTGAGGCTGTTTTAATCAAGGCAGGGACGCTTGTAACAGAACAGAAACATTACTTTCACATAATAAAGTGGCTAAACTGCATAAACCGATAGAAATACGCATGAATATGGATAAATGGACAAAACAAAAGAAAAGTTGAAATAATCGCCACTTTTCTCAACTAAAGCGTCTACTATTTTGCGAACGCCGAACACGGCGAAGGATGGCCTGTCGGGTAACCGAAACCCGACGAGATTTGAGAGGAGAGCCGCATGTCGAGCCTCACCGGTAAGTCATTGAACCCTGTTATGAATCGCAGGAGCGTTATCGCGAGCGCAGCAGGTCTGGGGGCGATGTCCATTCTAGCTGGCTGCTCCTCCAACGGCGGCGACAGCGGTTCCGCGTCGGGCGACGCTTCGTTTAAGATCGGCACCATCGGCCCGCTGACCGGCGCCAACGCGTCCTACGGCAAGTCCGTTACCCAGGGTGTCGAGCTTGGCTGTAAGGATTTCTCGACCAAGGAGCTGCCGCTTGCCAGCAAGGCCGAGGATGACCAGGCCGACGGCGAGAAGGCCGTCAACGCCTTCAACACCCTGCTCGACTGGGGCATGCAGGCCCTCGTCGGCCCGACCACCACGGGTGCGTCGGTTGCCGTTGCCGCAGAGTGCGGTAACGACCCCAAGACGTTCATGATCACCCCGTCTGCGTCCTCCGAGGACGTCACCGACGGCAAGGATTGCGTCTTCCAGGTTTGCTTCACCGACCCCAACCAGGGTGTCAACGCCGCCAAGTTCCTGGCCCAGAAGTATCCGGACGAGAAGTTCGTCCTGTTCTATAACTCCGGCGACGCCTATTCTTCGGGCATCGCAGATTCCTTTAAGGCCCAGGCCGCTGAGTCCAAGCTCGAGATTGTCGACGAGGAGACCTTTAAGGACGACTCCGCCACGAGCTTTACCAACCAGCTGACCAAGGCCAAGCAGGCCGGCGCCACCATGATCTTTGCGCCGATCTACTACACGCCGGCGTCCGTCCTGCTCAAGAACGCCAAGGACATGGGCTACGACGTCAAGATGATGGGCTGCGACGGCATGGACGGCATCCTGGGCGTTGAGGGCTTCGATACCTCTCTTGCCGAGGGTCTGCTGCTCATGACCCCGTTCTCCGCCGACGACGAGAAGAACGCCGATTTCGTCAACGCCTACAAGGATAAGTACGGCGATACTCCCGACCAGTTTGCCGCCGACGCCTACGACGGCGTGCACGCGGTGGCCGAGGCCGTCAAGGAGGCCGGTCTTGGTGTCGACGCTGACCCGACCGAGGTCGCCGAGAAGCTGTCCAAGGCTATGCTCAAGATTACCGTTGACGGTCTGACCGGCAAGCTCACCTGGAACGATAAGGGCCAGGTCCAGAAGGAGCCCACGGCTTACGTCATCACCGACGGCAAGTACGTACAGGCCTAATAAGCCGCCTTACATAGAGCGGTTTTGATCCCAAGCAGGGGAGGTTTTGGCCTTCCCTGCTTGCTTGGTATCTAGGGACGATGTAACGTCCCTGTTTCATACATCAACTGGAAACCTATTCGAAAGGGGGATGTGGAACATGACGGTCTTTATCCAATACCTAGTCAACGGCCTGTCCATGGGCAGCGTCTACGCCATCATCGCGTTGGGCTACACCATGGTCTACGGTATCGCCAAGATGCTGAACTTCGCTCACGGCGACGTCATCATGGTCGGTGCCTATGTCTCGTTCTGCGCCACGTCGTATCTCGGCCTCCCGGGCTGGGCATCTGTAGTTCTCTCTTGTGTGGTCTGCACGGTTCTCGGTGTTCTCATTGAGGGTCTGGCCTATAAGCCGCTGCGCCAAGCAGGCCCGCTGGCCGTTCTGATCACGGCTATCGGCGTGTCTTACTTCTTGCAGAACGCCGCGCAGCTTCTGTGGGGCGCCACGCCCAAGAACTTTACTTCGCTCGTCACCTTCCAGGTGCCGGAGTTCTTGGCCAAGTTCAACGTAAGCGCCGTCTCGCTCGTCACCATCGTCGCCTGCCTGGTTATCATGGCCGGCCTGATGTTCTTTACAGGTAAGACCAAGATGGGCAAAGCCATGCGCGCCGTGTCCGAGGACAAAGCTGCCGCTCAGCTGATGGGCATCAACGTCAACCGCACCATCTCGATGACGTTTGCCATCGGCTCTGCCCTTGCCGCCATCGCCGGTGTGCTGCTGTGCTCCTACTCGCCGGTGCTGCAGCCCACGACGGGTGCCATGCCTGGCATCAAGGCCTTCGACGCCGCCGTTTTCGGTGGCATCGGCTCCATCCCCGGCGCCTTTGTCGGTGGCATTCTCATCGGCATCATCGAGGCGATGGCGCAGGCCTACATTTCCACGAGTCTTGCCAACTCCATCGTCTTTGGTGTTCTGATCATCGTCCTGCTCGTCAAGCCTGCCGGCCTCTTGGGCAAGTACGTCCCCGAGAAGGTGTAGGTGAGCGGTATGAAGTTTCTTAAAGACAAGCAGACGCGTCACGACTTTGTTACGTACGCCATGTGCCTTGTGGCGTTCGCCATCGTGTTCTTTATGCAGTCTAACCACATGATTCCGCGCATGATCGCCGGTCAGCTGGTTCCCATCACGGCCTATATCGTCATGGCCATCTCCCTTAACCTCGTCGTCGGCATCGCGGGCGACTTGTCGCTGGGCCACGCGGGCTTTATGAGCGTCGGCGCCTATACGGGCATCGTCACCGCCGTCGCGCTGGAGAGCGCCGTTCCGTCCGACCCGATGCGCCTGATCATCAGCATCGTGGTCGGCGCCATCGCTGCCGCCATCCTGGGCTTCTTGATCGGCATCCCGGTCCTTCGCCTGAGCGGCGATTACCTGGCTATCGTGACCCTGGCTTTTGGCGAGATCATCAAAGAGATCGTCACCTGCCTCATTGTGGGCGTCGACTCCCGCGGCCTGCACGTGATCTTTAACATCACGGGCAACTCTACGATCGACGACCTGCACCTGCTCGAGGACGGCACCGCCATCATCAAGGGCGCCCAGGGCGCCTCGGGCGTGTCGACGTACTCGACCTTCCTTGCCGGTGCCATCCTGGTCATGGTCGCACTCGTGATCGTGCTCAACCTGGTTCGCAGCCGTACCGGCCGTGCCATTATGGCCGTGCGCGATAACAAGATTGCAGCCGAGTCCGTAGGCATCTCCGTCACCGAGTACCGCATGATCGCCTTCGTGGTTTCCGCTGCCCTCGCCGGTGCTGCCGGAGCCCTCTTCGGCGGTAACTTCTCGCAGCTCTCTGCCACCAAGTTCGACTTCAACACGTCCATTCTCATCCTGGTGTTCGTGGTCCTGGGCGGTCTGGGCAATATGCGCGGCTCCGTCATCGCGGCGGCGCTGCTCACGGTGCTTCCCGAGCTGCTCCGTCAGTTCTCGGACTACCGCATGCTCATCTACGCCATCGTGCTGATCCTGGTCATGATTTTTACCAACAACCCGCAGCTCAAGGCGTTCTTCGGTCGCGTCAAGGACCGCTTTGCTTCCAAGAAGGAGGTGGCAGCCGATGCCCAGTAAATTTGAGTTCAAGAAGGGCAAGATGGTCCCGTATCCTTCTGGCGCCATCGTTCCCGACCGCGACCTGGGCGAGCGCCCTGCACTCGAGTGCATCCACCTGGGCATTGAGTTCGGTGGCCTTAAGGCAGTCGACGACTTTAGCCTGACTATCGGCAAGACCGAGATCGCCGGTCTGATCGGTCCCAACGGCGCCGGCAAGACCACGGTCTTCAACCTGCTTACCAAGGTGTACCAGCCCACGCACGGCACCATCCTGCTCGACGGCGAGGACACCTCGGGCAAGTCGGTCTATCAGGTCAACCGCATGGGTATTGCCCGTACCTTCCAGAACATTCGTCTGTTCAACACCATGACGGTGGAGGATAACGTTAAGGTCGGCCTGCACAACCAGGAGCGCTACTCCGGCTTTGAAGGCGTGCTGCGCCTGCCGACGTATTGGAAGCACGAGAAGGCTGCTCACGAGCGCGCCATGGAGCTGCTGTCCATCTTTGATATGGAGCATCTGGCAAACGAGCAGGCCGGATCGTTGCCTTACGGCGCTCAGCGCCGTCTGGAGATCGTCCGCGCGCTTGCCACCAACCCCAAGCTACTGCTGCTCGACGAGCCTGCCGCCGGCATGAACCCGTCCGAGACCGCGGAGCTCATGGAGAACATCGTCAAGATTCGCGACACCTTTGGCATTGCCATCATGCTTATCGAGCATGATATGTCGCTCGTTATGAACATCTGCGAGGGCATCTGCGTGCTTAACTTTGGTAAGGTCATCGCCAAGGGCACGGCAGAGGAAATCCAGAATAACGATGCCGTTATCGAGGCGTATCTGGGCAAGCAGGATAAGGGGGAGAACTAAATGGCAGAGCCGATGCTTTCCGTCTACAACATCAACGTCTGGTACGGCGCCATCCACGCCATCAAGGACATCTCCTTTAACGTTAACGAGGGCGAGATCGTGGCTCTGATCGGCGCGAACGGTGCCGGTAAGTCCACGACGCTCAAGACCGTCTCGGGCCTGCTACGCTCCAAGACCGGCTCCATCAAGTTTATGGGCGAGGACATTACCCATACGCCCGCCGACAAGCTGGTTGGTAAGGGCCTGGCTCAGGTTCCCGAGGGTCGTCGCGCCTTTTTGCAGATGACGGTCGAGGAGAACCTGGAGATGGGCGCCTATACGCAGCCCAAGTCCACGGTGGCTCCGGGCCTCGAGCGCGTCTACGAGCAGTTCCCGCGCCTGAAGGAACGTCGTCGCCAGGTCGCCGGCACCCTTTCAGGCGGCGAGCAGCAGATGCTCGTTATGGGGCGCGCCCTTATGAGTAACCCCAAACTGCTTATGCTCGACGAACCTTCCATGGGTCTGGCGCCGATTCTGATTGAGCAGATCTTCCAGATTGTCGAGGACCTGCACAAGGCCGGCACCACGGTGCTTCTGGTCGAGCAAAACGCACAGATGGCTCTTTCCATCGCCACACGCGGCTACGTGCTCGAGACCGGCAAGATCACCATGACCGGCACGGGCCAAGAACTCCTGCACGACGATAACGTGCGTAAGGCCTATCTGGGCGGTTAATTCATTCAACGAAGGGGCACTGACTATCCCGGTCAGCGCCCCCTTTTTAAGTTGCGGTGGAATAGGGACTAAATGGGAGTCTAAGAGGCCAAAACAGTCCCTATTCCACCGCAACTTCATGGGGATGTGTGACAATGCCCGTCGGAAAACATCTGCTGTCTTTGGGGGCCTATCTATGCTGTACGAGTTTTGTGCCGAGAACTTTGAACGGGTGCCGGCGGCCATCGAGGCCGGTGCGGGGCGCATTGAGCTATGTGACAACCTCGCCGTTGGTGGCACCACGCCTTCCGCCGGCGTTATTAGCGCTACAGTCAACTATGCTCACGAGCATGACGCGCGAGTGATGTGCATGATTCGTCCGCGTGGTGGCGACTTTCATTACAACCAGGACGAGCTGCGCATGATGGAGATGGACCTGGGCCTTGCCGTGAGCGCCGGCGTTGACGGCCTGGTCTTTGGCTGCTGCAAGCCCTGTGCCGGCGGCTGGGCGCTCGACGAACTCACCCTCGGCGCTCTCGTTATGGCTACGGGCTGTGCGACCGAGGAGTGCAAGCGCGAGTCCCTTGACATCACCTTCCACATGGCATTTGACCAGCTCTCGTCCGAGGCTCAGCTCGATGCGATTGATACACTTGCCGACTGCGGCGTTACGCGCATCCTCACGCATGGCGGTGCGACCGGTACGTCGATCGAGGATAATTTCGATCACCTGGCTCGTTTAATCGAGTATGCGGGCGATCGTTTGACCATCCTTCCCGGCGGCGGCATCACTACGGCAAATCGCGACGCGGTCGCGGCGGCGCTAGGCGTCTCCGAGCTCCATGGCACCAAGATCGTGCCGCTGGAGGTGTAACCCGTGGCGCTGGAATTTGACGTTCAGCAGGCGAGCGGTAAGCCCGACGATAATCGTCGCCCTGGCACCGCGTGCCCCTTTTGCGACACGGAGGGACTTGCCAATATCATCCAGCGCGATGGTGACTGCATCTGGCTCGAGAATAAGTTCAAGACCTTGCGGGCCACACGTCAGACCGTATTGATCGAGTCTGCCAATCACGACGCCGACCTGGTGACCTATGAACCGGATGAGCTGCATCATGTGATGCGGTTTGCCCTGGGCTGTTGGCAGCAGATGATCGATTCCCAACAGTACCGCAGTGTGCTCATGTACAAGAACAAAGGCCCGCTTTCGGGCGGCAGCCTCGTCCATCCACACATGCAGATTGTGGGCCTGGAACAGGAGGACGGCTATGCGGCGCTGACCTCAGCCAATTTCGAAGGCATCAATGTCTGGCAACAGGGGAGGATCTCGGTCAATATCTCAACCGAACCGATCATGGGGTTCTTTGAGATCAACGTTTCAGCCCCGCAGGGAATCGCCGCCAGCGATGACACGAGAGACCAAGCCGAGGCGAATCTCTTCGCCGATGCAATCCAGGTAGCTCTGCGCTATATCTTGCACGAGCACCATGGCGGTCGTGCAGAGTCGTACAACCTGTTCTTCTATCACATGAGCGACCGGACCATTACCAAAGCGCTGCCGCGTTGGGTGGTTTCGCCCTACTTTGTCGGCTATCGTTTGGCCCAGGTCAATGCTGAGACCACGCTCGATGTCGATGCGGAGCGACTCCGCGCACATCTGGAGGCGCTCACATCGTAAAGTGAGCGCCCGCACACTGCGGACGGTTTAGCGCGCCATTGCATCGCGGCCGGCCTCGACGCGCTTGCGCTGGGCGGCGCGCTCCTCGCCGGTCAGACGCTCAAAGAAGTGCCCGATAAGCGAGGCGAGCACCTGCTGAAACAACGTTCCACACATGACGGGAAACACAACTTCGCCCGGAAAGTATTGCGTGGCGATGACGGCGCCCGAAGAGATATTGCGCATGCCGCAGGTAAAGCACATGGTGGTCGTTTCGCTATATGGCAGATGCAGCGCGCGGGCGACCAGAATGCCCACGACAAAACCGCTGATGGCGAACACCAGAATAAAGAGGGCGACTTCCAGGCGCACCGCGTTCATGTGTAGCACGTACTCGCTCATGGCGGTGGAGTTGGACGCGATGACGCCCATCATCATAAATTTGCAGGCGGGCGAGAGCGTGGGGGAGAGTTTCTCGTGTCCCCAGCCGTGCGTGAGCTCGTTGATCACGATGCCGAGCACGGCGGGGATGGCAATCATAAAGGCCATGTTCTGCATCATGCTCGGAACATCGATTGCGACGGTGGCGCCCAACAGGAGCTTGAGCGTGAGCGGAATCGTCACGGGCGATATAACCGAGGACGTCAGGATGATGGTGAGCGCGAGCGGGCCGTTGCCGCCGAACATGCTGATCCACATAAAGGCAGTGACTGCCACGGGTACGCTGTACTCGAGCACGATGCCGCAGACAAGGTTGGGGTTGGAACCAAAGAACAACGATCCCATGGCATAGGCCGCGATGGGAATAAGCGCCGCCGAGACAAATAACGCCAAAATCAGATGCAGGGGACGGTGGAACACCTCAGCCACCTGGTGGAAGGTGTTGCTGAGCGCGCCTTGGAACGTCATAAAGGCAAACAGGGTGGGAACGATGGGCTTGAGAACGCCGATCTGCTGAGGAAAGAGCACGCCGAGCGCCACGCAAATCGGAACGATGATTTGCATGTGCCCCGCGAGAAACTTGCCCAGTCCAACCCATTGCTTCATATGCTCTTGTGACTCCCTTTGCTCGTGAATCCGTTTTGACTGGATATGCTAGACGCTCACATGTGTCCGTGCGTCAGAAACGCTCGATTATTTCGAGGGTATTACCGGCATCGTTTACCGAAACCGCGGCGTGCTGCGGCGATTTGCGTCCGCGCCGCACGGTATAATAAATCTGTTCAACAGATCTGCCTGCCGAAGTGGGCATACACAGAGGACTCATCGCTATGAACCGTGAGAGGTATCGCGGCGACCTGCCCCTATCGGGGGTGGGTGCCTATGTCATCGCTTAAGACGACGCATCGCTGGGCGGTCGCTCAGCAAAATCCCGAGCTCGAAAAGGAGCTTTCGGCTGGCCTGGGCATACCCGGGCTGGTGGCGCGCATTATGGTTGCGCACGGCATTACATCCATCGAGGAAGGCCAGCTGTTTTTGACGCCTTCGCTCGATCGCGACTGGGCCGACCCACTCATTATCCCGGGCATGTCGGTCGTTGCCGACCGCGTCGAGCGTGCTATTCGCAACCACGAGCACATTGCAGTCTTTGGCGATTTTGACGTTGACGGTATTACGTCGACCTGCCTGTTGACCGAGGCGCTGCGCACGTTTGGCGCCGATGTCACGCCGTTTATTCCGCATCGCTTTGATGAGGGCTACGGTCTTTCGCGCGCGGCGCTCGACCGCGTTAACGAGCTCGCTCGCCCCCAGCTGATCGTGACCGTCGATAACGGCATTGCCGCCAAGGAAGAGGTTTCCTACCTGGAGAGCCTGGGGATCGATTTGGTGGTCACGGACCATCACGAGCCCTCCGACCAGGTGCCGCAGGGTGTGCCCCTGACTGACCCCAAGCTCGAGGACGAGGGCCCCTCGCGTGAGCTTGCCGGTGCTGGTGTGGCGCTCAAGCTGGTGCAAGTCCTGGGTGAGCGCCTGGGCAAGCCGTCGTATTGGCGTTCGCTAATCGAGGTCGCGGCGCTGGGCACCGTGTCCGACATGATGCCGCTCACGCCCGAGAACCGCGCGCTGGTTGCCGAGGGCATCCAGCAGATGCGCGTAACCGCTCGCCCCGGCTATATCGCGCTTGCCGCGCTCGCCAAGGCGGACCTTTCGAGCATTACGGCGGATGGCCTGTCATTCTCGCTCATTCCCCGCTTAAACGCTGCCGGTCGCATGGCCGATCCCAAGCTGGCGCTCGACCTGCTGCTTGCCCGCGATCCCATCGAAGCAAGCGCACTGGCGGCTGAGCTCGAGGAAATCAACCGCCAGCGCCGTGAGATCGAGGCGGAGCTCACGCGCGATGCCATGGCAAAGGTCGAGGAGACCTATGACGGCGGACGCGCGATTGTCGTGGGCGGCGAAGGCTGGCACGAGGGTGTCAAGGGCATCGTGGCAAGCCGTCTGACCAACCGCTACCACGTGCCGGCGCTGCTGTTCTCGATCGAGGACGGTATCGCGCGCGGCTCTGGTCGCTCGGTGGGCAAAGTTAACCTGTTTGACGCCATCGAGCGCTGTTCCGACCTGATGATTCGTCGCGGCGGACATGCCGGTGCGGTGGGTGTGACCATCGAGGCATCCAAGCTCGATGAGTTCCGCCGTCGCCTTTCAGCCGTGTTGTCCGAGCTTCCCGCCGAGGACTTTGAGGACACCGACGAGGTTGCCGCCACGGTCGACCTTTCCGAATTGAATATCGAGACCATCGAGCAGATTTCCCGCCTTGAGCCGTTTGGCCAGGGTAATAAGGTGCCGCTGTTGGCTGCCGAGGGCGTGACGATGTGTAATCGCGCCGTGGTGGGTAAGACCGGCGGGCACATGCGCTTCGTGGCGACGGATGGCGCCGCGAGTGTGCCGGCCATCATGTTTCGTGTACCGCAGATCGACAAGCTTATCAATTGCGACAGCGCCGTCGACTTGGTGTTCGAGGCCGTTGCCGAGCATTGGCAGGGTCGTGTGAAGCCCAAGCTTATGATCAAGGATGTCTTGGTCCGCGATACCACGGCGCCCAGCGTTGACGACCCGGCATGTGAGCTTCGCCGCGGCGTGGAGCCTGCGGACGCCGGTCTTCGTCTGGAGTCCCGCAAGCGCCAAACGCTCGCCCAGCTTTCCTATACCGAGCTGACGCGCTCGCTTATCCATAGCTTTATCGGCTCGAACCAGCCGCACCGCGCGCAGGTCGAGGCGCTCGATTCCCTGGCCGATCACCAGAGTGTCTTGGCGGTTATGGGAACGGGCCGCGGCAAGTCGCTCATCTTCCATGTGCATGCCGCGCGTGAGGCGGTGCTTCGCGGACGTGCGAGCATCTTTGTCTATCCGCTGCGTGCGCTTGTTGCCGACCAGGCCTATCACCTCTCGTCGACGATGGCATCGCTTGGCATTGGCGTTGGCGTGCTGACCGGCGAGACCGTGGAGGCCGCACGCGATGACGTGTTCGCCGGCCTAGCTTCGGGCCGCACCGGTATCGTGCTCACGACGCCCGAGTTCCTGTCTATCCACCGTGACCGTTTCGCGCGTTCGGGCCGCATCGGCTTTGTCGTTATCGATGAGGCGCATCATGCCGGTCTTGCCAAGGGCGGTGACCGCAGCGCCTATCTCGACATGCCCGATAT
>CALHJX010000124.1:0-4751 GCA_938033385.1 uncultured Collinsella sp.
TAGCCTTTCTGCCGAGGGCCGCAGCCGCGTGAAGATTGACGGCCGCATCGCCAGCGTGCGCGAGCTTTCGGAGCGCGTTGGCGTGATGATGGATCTGTGCGGCCAGCACGAGCACCAGCGCTTGCTCGATCCGGCGCATCACGTTGCGATGGTCGATGCGTGGGCGGGACGTTCTGCGCTCGAGGCGCTCGAGCACTACCGTGCTTGCTTTAAAGCCTCGCGCGCGGCTGCCAAGGAGGTTCGTCGCGTCGAGGAGGCCTCGCGTGCGCAGGGGAGTCGTGTCGAGGAGGCGCGCTTCGCCCTGGAGCGCATTGCCGAGGTCGACCCCAGGCCGGGCGAGTATGAGGAACTCGAGGAACTGCTGCCGCGCTCCGAACATGCCGAGGTACTGGTTGCCACTGCTAGCGATGCCCATGCATCGCTTGTCGCCGAAGGGGGAGCGCTCGATGCCGTGAACAACGCCGTGGCAGAGCTTTCCCGTATGGCTACCGTCGATCGCAAACTGGGCGACATTGCCGATGCGCTTTCGGATGCCTGTATCTCCCTTGAGGATTGCGCGAACGAGCTTCGTGCCTATCGCGATGGGGTCGCCTTCGACCCGCGCGAGCTCGCCCGCATGCGTGAGCGGTATTCCGACCTCAAGGGGCTGTTGCGTCAGTGGGGCCCCACCATGGACGATGTTTTTGCCATGCGCGATCGCTCGCAAGAGCTGCTGTCCCTGGTCGATGATGGCGATGAACAGATCAAAAAGGCGCGTGAGGCACTCGGGAGCGCCGAGCGCGAGTTGTTTGCCGCTGCCAAGGCACTTAAGCGCGCTCGCAATACGGCGGCCCCGCGCTTCTGCCACGAGGTCTGCCGCCAGATGGCTCGCCTGGAGATGGGCGGCGCCGAGCTCGTCTGGGAGTCACGTGATCTTCCCCGTGCTGAATGGACGCCCGTTGGTCCTTCGAGCTACGAGCTGCTATACCGCAGCGGTGCCGGCTTGACGCCACGTCCCCTGCGCCGCATTGCCTCGGGCGGCGAGTTAAGTCGCGTCATGCTGGCAAGCAAGGTTGTCCTCGGTAACGCGGACGGTGTTGATACGCTGGTGTTTGACGAGGTCGATGCTGGTGTCGGTGGCTCCACGGCGCGTGCGCTCGCGGGCGTGCTGGCAGATCTTGCCGCCACACATCAGGTCATCGTCGTAACGCACCTGGCGCAGGTCGCCGTCATGGCTGACAAGCATTACGTCGTCAGCAAGGAACCGGGCGATGTTCCCCAGACGCATTTGGACGAGGTAACCGGTGAAGCGCGTACCGCCGAGATCGCCCGCATGCTGAGCGGCGATCAGTCCGAGGCAAGTCTAGCGCACGCAAAGCAGATGCTCGAAGAAGCTCAGGGCTAGGCCGTTTCAGCGGTGTTGGTGGGACAAAATAGACTGAAATTTGTGTCCCACTACGCGTTTTACTCAACGACCTTATCCGGCTGGATGAGCTCCTCGTAGTAGCTGATATGCTCACGCGCGTCTTCAATCTCGGGCAGCAGGAAGTTGTAGATGACTTCGATGATCATCGTGGCGCTGATTTTGGAGAACGCAAAGTCGCCCGTGGTGAGCAGCGCCTCGTGGTTTACGGTGTTAAAGGTGTAGTCTGCCAAACGAGCAAGCGGAGACTTGCTGTCGCTGCTGATGACGACTACGGTGGCACCACAGCCGCGAGCCGCTTTTGCCATGCGATTCAGTCGGCGCGATTTGCCAGAGTTTGAGATAAGCACGATGACGTCACCCGGGCGTAACGTGAGCGCAAAGCCGATTGATGTCTCGCTAATGGTGCTCGCCATGCAGCGCAGGCCCAGCTGAGAAAATTTAAACGTCGCATCGAGCGCGACCGCGTTCGTATTGCCCACAGCCGCAAACTCAATAACCCCTGCATGCTTAAGGGCATGCACAACAGCCGCCAGCGTATCGTGGTCGATCCCGTCGATGGTCGCATTAAGCTCGCTCACCTTGGCAGCCAGGATGTTCTTGAGGCTCTGCTCCATATTGTCGAGCGAGACCTCGTCAGTCAGGCCCTCGTTACGCTGGCTTTCCAAATCCCTCGCCAACGAAAACTGAAAGCTGCGGAAGCTACCAAAGCCAAGCTTGCGGCAGAAGCGCGAAACGGTCGCCTCGGACGTGGCGGCGGCGCGCGAGAGCTGAGCGGCCGTGAGGCGTGGCGCCTCGGACTGGTGCTCCAATATATAGTCGACAATGCGCTGCTCGGACTCGCTGTATCCCTGATGGGTGCTAATGAGGGAAAGTGCGCTCTTGCTACTATCGGTCATGGATGGCTCCTGGTTGGCATGAAAATCTAGCTTGATTTGCAATGCCATAGTATACGGGCATTTTCAATTACAAGATACACCTTGCCGTTTCAAGTGTTGATGGTAAACTTTCACTTACCGTTTACGGTTATGAAAGAACCTTTCACCGGAGATTTGCACCTTAGCTCTTCTCACGCGGACGGTAGGTTGGTATCTTTCAGTTGTGGAAAAACGCGCATCGAAGCGCGTGTAGGGGAGCGCCCGCGGGCGCTGTACTCAAGAAGGAGGGACACATGGCTAAGTTTGACATCATCGCCGCGACCGGTTGCCCGACCGGCATTGCGCACACCTTCATGGCGAAGGAGGCGCTGGAGAAGGCAGCTGCCGAGCGCGGTCTGACCATTAAGGTCGAGACTCATGGCCAGGTCGGTGTCGAGAACGAGCTCACCAAGAGTGAGATCGCTGGCGCCAAGGCCGTCGTCGTCGCAGCCGATAAGGATGTCCAGGCCGAGCGTTTCGCCGGCAAGCCCATGGTTTCCGTTGGTGTTTCCAAGGCCCTGTCCGTTGAGGCCGCCGGTAAGTTGATTGACCGCGCGCTCGCCGCTAAGGGCGACAGCACGGTTGCAGCCGCTGCCGATGTCGAGGACGAGGTCGAGGAGAAGGAGTCCATCGGCCACATCATCTACAAGCACCTCATGAACGGCGTCAGCCACATGCTGGTCTTCGTCGTTGCTGGTGGTGTTCTGACCGCCGTTTCGTTCCTGTGGGGCATTACGTCCTTCGATTCGACGGCGTCTGACTACAACAGCTTTGCTGCGATGCTCAAGATCATCGGCGGCATCGCCATGAACCTCATGGTTCCGGTGCTTTCCGCCTACATCGCCGAGTCCATCGGCAAGCGCCCGGCGCTCGTCCCCGGCTTTGTTGCTGGTATGATCGCCATCCAGGGCCTGCCTGTTAACGCCGAGACCGGCATGATCGACGCCGGTGGCGCCGGCGTGGGCTTCGGCTTCCTGGGCGGCATCGTCGGTGGCTTCCTCGCCGGTTATGTCATCCTGCTGCTCGAGAAGGTCTTTGCCGGTCTGCCCAAGAACCTGGACGGCCTCAAGGCTATCTTCCTGTACCCGCTGTTCTCGATCGCCATCGTCGGCCTGGTCATGCTCGGCATTTCCGGCCCCATGGCTGCCATCAACACCGCCATGATGGACTTCCTCAAGGGCCTGTCCGCCTCTGGCGCCGTTGTCCTGGGTCTTGCTATCGGCTGCATGTGCGCCTTTGACATGGGTGGCCCGGTCAACAAGGCTGCTTATGTCACCGGTACCGCTATGCTCACCGAGGCTCTGGCCGCCGGTGTTGGCACCGATACCTACAACTTCGGCACCAACTTCATGGCTGCCGTCTCCGCCGCCTGCATCGTTCCGCCGCTGATTACCACCTTTGCCGTCGTTGTCGGCAAGAAGTACTTCAGCCAGGAGGATCACGACGCCGGTGTCGTCAACCTCATCCTTGGTTGCACCCACATCACCGAGGGCGCCATTCCGTTCATGACCAAGAACATCTGGCCCGTCATGCCCATCATGATGCTCGGTTCCTCTATCGCTTCGATCCTGACCATTATGTTCAACGTTCACGATCCGGCGCCTCACGGTGGCTTCCTGGTCCTGCCCGTTGTCGAGAACGGTCCGCTGTGGGTCCTCGCGATCCTCATCGGCGCCGTGGTCGGTGGCATCCTGTTCGTGGCCTTCAAGAAGTACGACTTCGAGAAGAACCAGAAGGCCGCTCCTGCCGCCAAGCCCATTGAGGCTCCCAAGGCCGCTGCCGTCGAGGCCCCCAAGGCCGAGGCTGCCGACTTCGTGAAGGTCGAGAATGTCTTTGTCGCCGAGGACTTCGCTTCTCGTGACGAGGCTCTGAGCTTCGTTTCCAACCAGGCCGTCAAGGCCGGTATCGCAAGCGACGCCGACGCCGTGATGAACGCCTTCCTGGCCCGCGAGGCCGAGGGTACCACGGGCATGATGGAGGGCTTCGCCATCCCGCATGCCAAGTCCGACGCCATTACCGAGGCTGCCGTCATCGTCGTCAAGGACGAGTCCGGCGTGACCGGTTGGGATACCATGGACGGCGCTCCCGTCAACGTGGCTATCGCCCTGCTCATCCCCGGTGCTCAGGCCGGCACTACGCACCTCAAGATCCTGTCCAAGGTCGCCGAGGCGCTCATGGACGAGGACTTCCGTGCCTCCGTCAAGGGTTCTACCGACGCCGCCGAGATCGCCAAGACGATCAACGCCCGCCTGGTCTAATTCCACTGTACGCGAATAGCATCGCCCCCTGTATATAAGGCGGAGCCCCTCTCCAGGGCCTCCGCCCTTTTTCTATCCCTCCCATAAGTTGCGGTGAAATAGGGACTGTTTAAACGATTGGGGGTGCGGACAGAAAGTTGGACCGCGGGGCGGTCCGGACTGGAGGTTCGCATG
>CALHJX010000125.1:0-1883 GCA_938033385.1 uncultured Collinsella sp.
TGGCGGCGGCTGCTGCCGACAAGCCCAAGTCGAGCGGTCAGCCCAACGGCCTGTCCAACGCCGAGCGTCAGAAGCTTCGCCGCGAGGTGAGCTCGCTCGAGCGCAAGATGGAGACGCAGCGCGCCCGCGTTGAGGAAGCCGAGGCAGCAATGGCCCAGGTCGACCCCACCAACTACACGGCGCTGGGCGAGCAGCAGGCAAAGATCGACGAGGCCCATGCCGCCATGGACGAGCTGGAGATGGCGTGGCTCGAGGCGAGCGAAAAGCTCGAGGGCGAGGAGTAGACGAGGATGATCAAGGCCGCATTTTTCGATATCGACGGCACGCTACTGAGCTTTAAGACCCACCGGATTCCGGCGTCGGCGCAGCAGGTGCTCGACAGCTTTCACGAGCAGGGGATTGCGTGCGTGATCGCCACGGGTCGCCCGACCTACCAGATGCCGGACTGGCTGTTCGACTTGGGCTGGGATGCGTACATTACGCTCTCGGGCCAGCACTGCTTTGATGCCGAGGGGGTTTATCGCAGCTGTCCGATTGATCCGGACGACGTCGCGGTGATTGTGGGCCAGGTGGCGCAGGGGCGCTATGACTCGCTGTGCATGCAGGGCGAGAACTCGTTTGTGAACCGCCTCTCCGAGCGCGTGGTGACGGCCGGCAGCAACGCGGGAATCGTCTACCATGAGGAGCCGTTTGAGCATGCCTTTGATGCGCCGGTCTACCAGTTCTGCGCCTTTGTGGACCCGGCCGACGAGCATATCGTGACCGACGCCGTGTCGCATTCGCTCACTACGCGCTGGTGCGATCTGTTCTGCGACATTATTCCCGCTAACGGCGGCAAGGACCTGGGCGTGGCGGCGACGCTGGAGCGCCTGGGCATCGACGCGGGCGAGGCGATTGCCTTTGGCGACGGCGAGAACGACCTGTCGATGTTCTCGGCCGTGGGCACAAGTGTGGCCATGGGTAACGCGCAAGAGACCGTGAAGGCCGCGGCGACCTACGTGACGTCCGCCGTGGACGACGACGGGATCTACAACGCCGCGAAGCACTTTGGGCTGCTATAGCTGCGGCTCGGCACTTGGGGACGTTCCTTTTGTGCCGGCAGCTGGGGACACTCCTTGTACGTTGCGTACGGTGTCGCCCTGCTTGCCCCGCGCATTTTGTGAAACACGGTTAACTTTTTAAACAACGTAGTAAGACATGGGCAACTTTTGCGGTAAAGTAAGCCAAGGAAAGTATCCAAAGGCTAACTAACGATCATCGCGAAAGGCGGCCCATGGCCCTACGTGAATCTGGAGAAGACTATCTCGAATCTATTTATGTGCTCTCGGAGCGCCAAGGCACGGTGCGCTCAATCGACGTCGCCGAATACCTGGGTGTGACCAAGGCGAGCGTCTCTAAAGCCATGGCGACGCTGGAAAACAGCGGCTATGTCGAAATGGGCAAGCGCGACGTTCATCTGACGGAACGTGGTCTGGAGGTCGCTCGCCAAATGTGGGAGCGCCACTGCTTTTTCGTGCGGTTGCTCGAGGAAGCCGGTGTTTCGGCGGATGTCGCGTCGCAAGAGGGTTGCCACATGGAGCACTGCCTGAGTGAGGAGAGCTTCGAGAAGCTGAGGGCGATGTTGGGACGGGAAGATGCGGCCGGCGCAACAACGGAAGCCTAATTGACCCCTAGGAGCGCGGAGTTCGCGTAAAGCGCGAACCAGCGAAAGGGGGATAGGGGATTCGAACAACAACGAGTCCGACGCAGTCCAAAGTGGAGCATTCGGTGCGCGACGCCATCACAGCTGAGCTATCTCTTCGTTCCCAAAGAGGCGCGCCTCCCGCGCCAAAGGCGCGGGACAGCGACCGGGACCAGTGGCCCCACCAACTAAGTCCAACTCA
>CALHJX010000126.1:0-19016 GCA_938033385.1 uncultured Collinsella sp.
GAGCCCGGCGATCTGGTCGCCGTACGCACTGGCATGTCCATCTGCATCGACGGTGTTGTCGAGCAGGGGAGCGCTATGGTCAACCAGGCGACCCTGACTGGCGAGCCGCTGGCCGTCGAGCGCAGCGTGGGCGACGACGTGTTCGCCGGCACCGTCGTGGAAGACGGCAGCATCTTGGTGCGCGTGCGCGCCAACACGGCGCAGACCAAGCTGCGCTCGATTGTCTCGCTCGTGCAGACGGCCGACTCGCTCAAGTCCGAGGGTCAGTCGCATATGGAGGACCTTGCCAACAAGATCGTCCCGTGGAACTTCCTGCTCGCGGGCCTGGTTGCGCTTACCACCCGCAGCCTCATCAAGACCTCGGCGGCACTGATGGTCGACTATTCGTGCGCACTCAAGCTCACGGGTTCCGTTGCCGTCATGACCGCCATGAGCGATGCTGCCAAGATGGGGGTGATGGTGAAGGGCGCCAAGTACTTTGAGTCGTTTGCCAAGGCCGATACCATTGTCTTTGACAAGACCGGTACGCTGACCGAGGCCCAGCCGCGCCTAGCTTGCGTGCTCACGACCGACGGCTGGAGCGAGGATGAGGTCCTGCGCCTTTCCGCTTGCTTGGAGGAGCATTTCCCGCATCCGGTGGCGCGTGCCGTGGTCAACGCCGCCCGCGAGCGCGGGCTCGAGCACCGCGAGCGCCATGCTGCCGTCGAGTACATCGTGGCACACGGCATCGCTTCGTCCATCGAAGGACGTCGCGCCATCATCGGTTCCGCGCACTTTGTATTTGAGGATGAGGGCGCGCAGCTCGAGTCCGACATAAAGGAGCGCATCGAGTCCCAGATGCAGGGCCTGTCGCCGCTGTATCTGGCGGTCGACGGCACCGTTGTGGGCGTGCTCGGTATCGAGGACCCGCTTAAGCCCGGGGTCCGCGAGGCCATCGCCGACTTGCACGCGTTGGGCGTTAAGCACGTGGTCATGCTCACGGGCGACTCGGAGCGCACGGCCGAGCGCATTGCTCGCGAGGCAGGTGTCGACGAGTTTAAGGCCGAGCTGCTGCCCGAGGACAAGTACGCGTATGTGGAGCGCATTAAGGGCGAGGGGCGCCACGTTGCCATGGTGGGCGACGGCGTCAACGACTCACCGGCGCTGGGTCTGGCCGATGTGGGTCTGGCCATGGGCGGTGGAAGCGACATCGCCAAGGAGGTCGCCGATATCATCCTGACCGATACAGATCTGGCCGCAATCGTGCGCCTGCGCCGCATGAGTCAGGGGCTTATCGACCGTCTGTCGAGTTCGTATTCCAAGGTGATGCTCACCAACTCGGCGCTGTTGGCATTGGGTATTACCGGCATGATCACTCCGCAGACGTCGTCACTGCTGCACAACGGCTCAACGATCGCCTACAGCCTGGGCAACGCAAAGGCGTACCTGCGTTAGCGTTTTCGATTGAGTATATGGCCTGCATTCGGGCGGCACCGCAGCCGTCAGGGTGCAGGCCTTCTTTTGTTTGACGATATGTTAGCTCGGATATATGCTCGTGCTAGCAATGCTAGTAAATGCTGAAGGTGAGGTTGAGATGGCTACCGTTGGCAGCATGGCACAGGTGAATGTTCGCGTAGATCGCTCGGTTAAAGAGCGCGCCGAGGAAGCGCTGCGGCTTTCGGGCGCCTCGCTGCCCGAGCTCATCAAAAAGGTCGTGGCCAAGGTCGCGCAGGGTGGCGGGCAGTGCGAGGAAGTGCTTGCGGCCGTCGACGACCGGCAGCAGACTGTCGCGCACGATACTCCGTTCGCCGCGTCGTGGGCAGCGGCAGACCGGCTTTATGCAGATTTGGGCATCGCTACGTCGCCCGTATCCGACGATCGCGGTTGGGACACAATCTATTCCGAAGCCATGGACGAGCGCTATCGCCAAAAGGGGATGATCCTGTGAGCGGGGCTGCCCTCAAAATAATGGTGGACGCCAACGTATGGGTTGATTCGTTTTGCGTCGACCATGCCGAGTCGCTTGCCGCGCGTGCGTTTATTGGGCAGGCGGCGGAGACGGGGGCATTGCTGTTCTTTCCGGTGCATATCGCCAAGGACGTGCTGTACGTAGTTCAGCATGAGCTCAAGCGCAGAGTTCTTGCCGAAAAAGGCTCGGTCGACGAAGCGTCGGCGCAAGCGATTGGCGATGCGGCGTTGGCGTTTGTTCGGAACATGACCGAAAACGCCACGGCCGTGGGCGCAGATGCGTCGGACCTTTGGCTGGCCGACAAATACTTAGCGCTTCATCGCGATTACGAGGACAACTTGGTGCTCGCCGCGTGCAAGCGCGCACAGGTCGATTACTTGGTGACCAACGATCGCAAGTTGCTCGAACATGCCGATCTTGCAGCGAAGACTCCGCGCCAAATGATGCCGATTCTTGCTTTGGCCGAACGCGGTGGCGCGGCTATCGGTTGACGCGAACTGCTTGCGGGCCTCTTGGACGACGATGCGCCAAGGGGCCCGCGTCTGCTATTTACAAAAGCGCTGCCTTGATGACGGGAGCTTCGGCGAGCTGCTCGGCTGCCTTTTCGTCGGAGCTGTCGAGTGCTGCCAGGCTGCGGTAGACCCACTCGTTGACCTGGGTGTTCTTGATACCTGCGGTCTGCATAAGGGCGCCTACCTCGCGGATTGCTGCGAGCAGATCGGCTTTGGGACCCGCGAGCTCGACCTCGATGCCGTGGTAGGCGGCCACGCCGCGGTTCTCGCTCACGTGGTCGATAAAGCCCTCGACGGTCTCAAGTTGCTGGGCGAGAGCCGCATCATCGTCAGCGTCCAGCGCGACGAGTGCGTTCGATACCGTGAGGGCGGGATGTCCGCAGGGGACAAAGCCTTCGATGACATCCATAGCTTCGGTAATGGTTGAGCCCAGGCCTGCGAGAGCATTGACGAGTTGCTGCTTGGTATCCATAACGGTCCTTTCGACGGGTCAATTTTGCTTGGCGAAAATATACGTGACGCGTTCGGTGGCAAAAGTGTGAAGTGTGGTGCACATTAGGGTCTTCACAGCTCGTGCATAGAGCAGCTGTCTACCTTTAGAACGTGGTAAGATAGCTATCCACGAGCGGGGTTCACTCGCGTGTTCCTTGAAAAGTCGACGGTTATCGGGTGCTTGCAGCCCCGATGCCATCCAGACTTTCCCGACATTCGGGGGCGACTGGTTTCGACACGATAGCTCTGAGAGAGGAAGCAAGCCGAGGTCTCCTCGCCTCGTTAAATAGGGGTACCGTCAAATTGAATTGACAACAACTCTTCTTTTGAGCCTATGGCTCTCGCTGCTTAGTTTATAGCGGCGCGTCAACCCGGTGATTTCCCCGACACCGGCGCGACGTCATTTTAGGGGAATGCTCCTGCGCACGTAATCGGTATGGCGTAGGTTAAGACCGAACCGGTTGGGATGCCGCGAGCGTGTCGCTGCGCGCAAAGCGTCCGAGACTAAACCAGCGACTGAGCTTGGAGATGCCAATCAGGGGGCTTTCGTGGACCGGAGTTCGATTCTCCGCGCCTCCACCACAAGAGAATTGGTCGAACTATGCCCTTCGGGGCATGGTTCGGCCTTTTTCTGTTTCGGCCTGAAATCATCGCCGTAGCGGTCAAAGGCGAAGTAGACGTTAAGCGTCTTCCCGTCGATTTCAACGAATCGAACGAAGGTGCCTAAGATCACTTCTGGCGTTAGGTTTTCCGCCGCATCATCGAGCCACAGCATGAGTTCGTCAACGCCGATGTTGAACGCTTCTTCTCTCTCGGCGATGCGCAGCTCTGCTTCAAGCTCGCTCTTGCGCTGCTTCAGCTCTTCGGTGCGCTCTTTGCCACCGGGCGGCGCGATGCCGTCTTCTATTGCTTGCCAGATGCGTTCAAAGGTGCGGTCAATCCGCTTCAGTTCCTTCTTTATCGCGTAGCTTCTCGATTGCTCTTTCGGTTGCTCGGCTTGAAACGCAACCATGCCGCTTGCTATGCGCTGCCTAACGTCTTCGCGCGCCACGGCTTGCAGCGTCATATCACAAACAACGTCTTCTACGAGATCACGCCGAACGGTTCGGCGGCACTTCCGGCACTTGTAGTAGTGATACGTCGCGCCAGTGCATGACGTGCCGCTTGTGCCCGCCATTGGCGCACCGCACTTGGCGCAGTAGAGCTTGCCGGACAACGGGAACTCTAGCGTTGAGTTGATCTTGCGGCGCGGCTTGTGACGGTCGCCAAGGATGTTGTCTATCATGTCTTGTTCTACCTGCGACCAGATGGCGGGCATCCCGTCCGGCACTTCATGACCGGCGTACTTGTATACACCCGCGTTCTGGACGCGCTTTAGAAGCTTCGTGACGGTATCCTGATTGAACTTGGCACCGCGCTTGCTTCGCTCGGTACTCACGGCGCGCACGATATCGGCGACGGAGCTACCGGCAAACAACATGTTCTTCATCCTGCTAAGCACGGACGCTTCGCGCTCATTGATTACGTAGCGGCCTTCTACGATATCCCACCCGTAAAGAGTGCGACCATTCGCCATGCACCGCTGCGCGTTCTTCTGGATTCCGTCTCTGATGCGCTCACTGTCAAGCGCGCTTTCGTACTCGGCGAGAACTTCGAGCATGCCGAGCTGCAACACGCCGCTTGACCCGCTGGAAATGTCTTCGCCAGCGTATAGGATTTCTACGCCAGCCTTGCGAAGCATGATGCGGGCAAGCGACATTTCGTCTCGGTTGCGCATGATGCGCGTAACCTTGTAGATCACTACGTAGTCAAACAGGCCGTGTCGGGCATCGCTCATCATTCGTTGGAACTCGGCACGGTCGATGTTGCGCCCCGTCTGCGCATAGTCGCAGTATTCGCGCACGACCTGCAAACCCTCGCGCTCACAGTATGCGCGTGAGTTCTCAACTTGTATCTCTATGCTCTCTGAGCGCTGATTGTGCGAGCTGAAGCGCGCATATATGGCGGCGCGGTTCTTTACCATGCTAAAATCACCCCTTAGAGCGAGCGCGGTAAAGCGCCCTGCTTCTTGACCAGCCCCGCGCGCGTTCCGCCAAAGTTCCCGCGCGGGGTTTCTCTCTGAAAACAGCACTTTATATTGCCGTTTTTCACCACTTCCCAACACAACTAAAACCGAATAACACCAGCTAGAAGGCTTGCGATGCGTTAAAACACGTCTGAAAATTGCCCTGGCTGTTCCTGGCTAAGCACTTGAAACGTTAGAACTTCTCAGGGAACTTCTCCATGATCTCTTTTATGTACCTAAAAGCGATATCAGTAAGGCGGTCTACGTCTTCGATTGATTCAATTTGAGCCTTCCACATTGCCTGTCTCTTGTTCTTTTGAGCCGCAAATATGGGGCTATGTTCATATTCTTTTCGTTCATTAGATGACATGCTGACCGAAACCCACTTCGCACGGTTAGTGTACTTAAATCTAATCAAATCCCAATCGAACGAATTACCGCGATATGAAATTGTTGCATAGCTTGTTGTGTTCTGCTTTAGAACAAGCCTATTAGCATCTAATCCAAGGTTCACAAAGCGATTAAGAGCGCGGTTTGCTAAGGTCACTTCATCTTCGTTGATACTTAGCTCTTTTTCGTGCTCATTGAGTTCAATAATGATCTTGCCTTCTTCGGCTCTAATAATCATTTCTAACCAACCTTCCGCTCTTCGGTGGAAGAAACACCACGTTTGGCAGTCTCTTTAGATTCGCCCGCAGCAGCGCGGGCAGTCATGGCTATGTTCTGTCTCCATTGCGGCGTGCTCTCTCGGTAGCACCCTACGATCTCGCGCTCTTCGGAAGTCAAACGCTCTCCGCTGTCTTCGCGCGGGTGGTCTTCATACCAGCCGAGAATATCGTTGGGTGTGCAGCCTAGGGCAACTGCGCAATTCCATACTTGTTCAGCGCTCATCATCGCCGCGCCAGATTCCCAAGAACGATAGGTGTACTTGTTAACACCAATCTTTTTCGCGAAATCGTCTCTGTTTGAGTAGCCAGCCGCTTTGCGCAATCTCATTAGTTGGACATTCACCGCTACCCTCCTTCGCTATTCGTACAAGTGCATAGTACAACGTAGTTAGCTAATTCACAACGAAATTGTTTGTTTTCACTTGACATAGCTACTTTTCTTGTCTATTGTTCCGTTACAGTTGCTAACGTGGTTAGCACTTATTGATGAAGGAGGTGAACACACATGGGATTCAACAAGGAGGTTTTCGCTGCAAACCTTCGAGCAGCCCGCGCGGCTCTCGACATGTCGCAAGAAGAGCTTGCAAAGGCTGTCGGCGTGTCCAAAGACGCAATCGTTAAGTACGAGAGCGGCGAGGGATACACGCCGGGTGCGGACAAGATCATTGCGATTTGTCACGTCGTGCGCAAAAGCCCCAACGAGCTTATGGGATGGAAGGAGACGGCGTAAATGAACCCGTGCGCAAATCGTCGGTTCTTCAAATCGGAAACCGACATTAAAACCGGTGGTATTGGAGGTGGTTTTACGGATGCACGAACCGTGCGGCCTAGATGCCGCGCAACGGCAGTTCTACCGGGCGATTGTGGTTCTCGTTATCGCGTGGTGGCAACGAAGAAAGATGCCCGCCCGAAGCGGCAACTTCGAACGGGCGCGTCAAATTGCAGGCCGCAATTGACAGAAGACAGTATAGCGCGCATGCCGCGCTACCAGCGCTGGGGATTGTATGCAATCGCCGCTCTGACGCTATCAGGCATCCTTCCTATGACCGCTGCCGCCCTTCTGGGGTGGTTGTGCGATCTCGTGGGCTGGTGGCTTCTCATCCCGCTTTACATCGTGGTTGGACGCGTCTTGTGGCGCGTGATCTGGTCATGAAGGCCGAAGTCTACCGCGACAACGCGGGCTTCTGGATGGCACGCATAGAGGAAGACGCGAGCACGCCGGAAAACCGGGGCATCGGCAGGGTCTACCGCCGCCAGATGCTACCCGTCGCACCATCGGCGAGCAAGGCGGAAGCAGAAGCGGCCTTGCGCCGCGTCATGAGCCGTGAAGCGAGGTGCCCGCGCCATGGACACCGATAACTACGCGCAGCCACTCGAAAAGGTCATGCGCGAAGAGCGCAGGCCGCGCCCGCTGCCGCTGAAGGCGCGCGACCATATGGAGCTTTTCGAAGAGTGGGTGCGAATCAACCCGGACGCTATGCGCGAAATCGAGCTTACCGCGCTCGCTATCGACGCTCGCGGCATCCGAGTTTCGACTAAATACCTCATCGAGAAGCAGCGTTACGAAGGCGGCGCGAAGCTCAATCCCGTGACGTTCTACGACGATCAGGGCAACCCGCACACATACGGAATATGCAACACCATCACGCCGCTTCTGGCGCGTTGGCTGCTCGAACGTCACCCCGAAATGAACATCTGGACTAAGCACTCACTATTTGACGAAATGGAGAACAACCATGAAGCGTAAAGAGATCACCGAGACAATCGCCAAGGTTGGCGCTGGCACCTTCGCCATTAACGGCAGCATGTCGCTCATCAATCCCAAGACCGGCGAGGGCTTCGACGTTGATATGGGCGCGACGCTCGCAATCGTTCGCGGCACCCTCGCATGGGTTGACACCCTGCTTGAAGATGACGCGAAGCCCGAGCCGAGCACCGTTAAGCAAATGCAAAAGCTGCTCACCTACGTTGGCAGCTCGATTGCCTACGACATTTCAAGCGATGAAGAGGAATAGCGCGCAGGAAACCTTGCCGCTCGATTTCGGCGAACCGCCCATGCCAGACCCCGAAGCATGCGAGTTCGAAAGCATGCGGCATCGCGGCAAGACGTGCTGCACGTTCGTTGGGCGCGACGTTTGGACGAACTGCCGCGAAGTTGGGCACTGCGTATGGGACGGATGGCACCAGCAGGGCGCGCCAGACGTGATCTGCGACGAGGAAGACGGTTAGGAGGTGACTACATGCCTACACGGGAGGAAACGACCGCTGCGCAAGAGCCTATGGCCTTCTTTTCGCACGATTCCAACGCATCGCAAGATGTGAAGTGCCAACGGCTCATTCATCGCCGGGGCTATGACGGCTACGGGCGCTGGTGGCGGCTCTGCGAATACCTGGCGGCTACCAAGGGGCACCGTATCGCTTTCGAGACGGAGGAAGACGCGCTTATTCTCGCGGGCGTTCTGGGCTTCGGACAGTCTGGCGCGTTCGATGAGTACATGGCGATTGAAGATTGCAAATCCTTTGTCGAAGAGCTGTTGGATATAGGGCTGCTCGAACGCGATCCTGACGGCTTCTTGACGAACTTTCGGATGCTCAAAAACGCGCTCTATTTCGGTCGCCAACGCGCAAACGGTCGCAAGGGCGGAAGACCGCGCAAGAACCCAAAGAACAACGATTCAGCAGGTCAGGAGGTGTAAAGACATGACTTGCAAACCCAATGCAAAACCGCTGGTTTCAGGTTGGCTAAACCCACTCGCAAATGGTCGCCTAACCATAAAACAAAACAATACAAAACAAGACAAGGTGGGTTTTGGTTCCTTGAACCAAAACCAAAACCCACCGTACTTGCTTGTTAGTCAACTCTACAAGCAAGGTTTCTTCTCTTGCTTCTTCTCTTTGCGGTCTTGTTTTGTGCGGCTCATTCGAGCGCCAGAAAAACGACTTTCCACAGGTTTTCAACAGAGTTTTCAACAATGGCACGAAATGGGGGTGACTGCATGATTGCGCCAACAACACGAGACGGCGCGCGCGAGCTGTTCGCAAGCAAGCTTTCCTATGAGCAGATCACGACGAACGACATTCGAGCGCTCGAAGGATTCCTTGCAATCGAGTACGCGCATCATGAGCGCAACGGCGAGCACATGGAAATGCACCCGTGCTATCGCAAGAAGTACCAGCCGCAAATCAACCTTGCCGATGGCGGTAAAGGCATCAAAAGCGCGTTTTTGCGCGTTAGCGGCTTCTACTTCTCAGGCCGTGAAGCTATCTCGTTCAACGAAGACGGATTCATAGGCATTGCGGGCTGGGCTGATGACACGAACGTTCAGCCATTTCTCAGAGCGTTTCACAAGTGGGTTTGTGAGTGGATGATTGGAGTTACCTACCGATGATTGAGACGAAGCACGCGAAGAGCCTTGGCGAGCTTTCGCGCGGTGATGCCGTGGAGCATCCCGACCACTACGCGGGCGACGGCCAGATTGAGTGCATGGACGCTATGCGCTCGATGATGAGCGGCGACCAGTACGCCTTGCCCGCCCAATCGGCCTACTGGTGGGGCTGCGCATTCAAATACCTTTGGCGCTGGCGGCGCAAGAACGGCGTTCAGGACTTGCAGAAGTGCAAGCAGTGCATCGACTACCTGATTGCCGAGACGGAAGGAAAGAAGTGAAGCGCTACCAGATCGTACTTTGCGCCGTTGCCACCGCAGCTACCGTAGCCGCGTTCTGGTGCGTCTGCTACTGGGCTTATCAAGCGCTTCTGGCAATCGCGCTGTTTCTAGTGTTTCTCGCGCTTATAGCGCTCACGTTTTAGGAGGTTTCACATGCTGAAAGAAGATAGAGAGATCGAGCAGGGCGCATACGGATGCGCCGCAATCGTCCTGCTTTCCATTCTGGCGCTCGTTGTGAGCATCGCGGTTGGCGTGTTCTTCGGCGCTGGTTTCGGGCTTATCGCCTTTGCCGTGTTCGTCGTGTTCGCGCTCACCTGCGTTATGCGCGCGTTCATGAAGGTTGGCAAGTAGCATGGGCGGCAAGTACGAGGTTCGCGGCGCGATGAGCGGACTTTGCCCGTTCTGGGACGGTCAATTTACCAACTCGCTTGCTCATGCCCTGCTGCTGCTCATCCGATTTTCTCTGAAGTACCGAATCGTTGAGTTCAACATCAGGAAAGAGCCGTTGGATTGCGCGGACTGCCACGACGATAACTGCCCTTCGCGGATTCGTGAAAACTGCGAGTGGTCATGATGGGCGTTAAGGTCAAGCGCGGTGCAGATGGCGTTTTCGAGTGCCGGTTGTACCTTGGTCGCAGCATCGACGGCAAGGCGATTCGCCCTTACAAGCGGTTTCCGAATGCGGCAACCGAAGAGGAAGCGCAAGCCCTCGCTGAGACGTGGGCGGCTTACGTGACGGCTGACGGAACGGTTAGAAGCGCCCGCTTGACCGATTTGCTCGAAGACTACGTGCAACTGCGCGAGCGCAACGGCGCAAGCCCGAACAGCATTAAGAGCTATCGGCTGTTCTGCCGCTACGTCGCACGTTACCTGAAGACCGCAAACGCACGCGATCTTGGCGTTATGGACTTCAACCGATTTGAGCAACGCTTGCTCATGGCAAAGGACGAAGGAGGGCAAGGGCTTTGTCGCAATAGCGTTATCAACGTCCACAACTTCTTGCGCGGCGCTTATAACCACTTCGTAGACGCTGGCATTTGCGACGCTAACCCGCTGGTGTACGTCGCCAAACCATCGCCGGAACGACACGAAGCTTCGGCGCTCACCGAATGGGACTTCGAGGGCTTCAACGAGAAGCTAGAGGGCGCGCTTAGCAAGGAGATCAAGACGAAGGCCGATTACCGCGCCGCCGTCTACGCCTTCGCTTCGTGGCTGTCGCTCGTTACCGGCATGCGCGTTGGCGAGGTCTGCGCGGTGCAGCGCATCGACGTTAAGCGAGCCCTGTCTTACGTCCACGTCGGCGGCAACGTCATTGAGGGCAAGGGCAAGAAGCCTTATCGCCGCAACGTCACCAAAGGCCGCAAGTGCCGCAACATCGCGCTTACGCAAGACGATATCGCGGTCATTGATGCCTTCACGAAGCTTCAGAGCGCCGTTCTGGGGCGTTTGGGCGCAGATTGCCCACTGGTGACGCTAGACGGCTCATATATGCGCCCAACGACGATTTCACGGGCTTTCAGCCGCATACGCGACGCATGCGGACTGCCGCGAGAGATCACGTTTCACAGCTTGCGTCACACGCACGCTTCGTGGCTTATCGCCAACGGCTGCGACCTGAAGACGCTATCGGAGCGCATGGGGCACGCGGACGAAGCAACGACGCTTCGAATCTACGGCCACCTGATGCCCGGACGAGACGCGGCGGCGGCTCAGCTCTTCAGTGAAGCGAAGCGCCGTGCGGCGGGTTAGGAGGTGTGCCAAAGGTGAACCAAAACGCCGTTTTCGGGCATCGCGGCGACCGAGGACGAAACGCGAGATAAACCGCCGCTTTCGGTTCGGGTTTAGACAGCCCGTGCCGGATAAGAAGTAATTATCAGGCAATCGTGAGAAGGGAGGGTGCCAGTGGAGCCGCAAACGTTCGATTTCAAGCCTGACGCGCCGAAGCTAAGCAAGGAAATGCAAGCGACGTTGGCTAAGACCGAAGCCGCCCTGAAGCGGATGTGGGAGCGCGAGAAGCAGGAAGCGCAGACGGTCTACGAGATCACGATTCCCGCCCAAACGCTGACCATCGTTGGCAAGGAGCACGCGGAGCACGTCTTGAAGTCACTGAAGGCGATTCGGGTTTCCGGCACCTACCGCGTCACGAAGAAATGAGGTGCGATGAAGACCATTGAGCTTAACGACGATGACTGGGCACGGCTCAAACGCAAGCTCATGACGCAGAGCGTTGACGATGCCATGAAGGACTACACGCCGCCCGTCAAGCTTACGCACGGCAACGAATACATCACCTACGAAACAGGGGGTGAAGAAGACAATGAGCGGTCTAACGAATGAGCAATGGAAACGTATCTTCAACGGTGTTGCTGACAGGGCACCAGAAATCTTCAAAGACTGCGATTTGCAGTTCTCAATTTCCGTCCGCAACGAGGACGGAACCGAAGAAACGATTTACGAACACGAAGGGAAGAAAGATGATTCCGACATTGACAACTGAGCAACGCAGAGAAAACCTTGAAAAGGCCAAGGCGGCACGGCAGCGCCGCGCCGCGATCTTGAAGGGCGTTGCCGACGGCTCCTATACCGTCCCCGACGTGCTCAACATGGCTTTCACCGATGATGCGGTGTCGCGAATGAAGGTGTTCACTCTCATCAAGGCTGCACCGGGCTACGGATTTGCCCGCACGCAGCAGACCATGCGCAAGCTCCACATTTCCGAATCGCGCCGCCTTCGCGGTCTTGGGGCGAATCAGCGAGCGGCGCTTGTCGAACTGTTCGGGGGTGCGCGGTGAGCCTTAACAAGATCACGCTATCTGGAAATCTCGGTGCAGATGCCGAGCTGCGCTATACGAAGAGCGGAAACCCTGTCGTTTCGTTCTCGCTTGCTGTCAACGAGCGCACGCCGAACGGAGACGGAACGTGGGGCGAATACACCAACTGGCCTGATTGCGTTATGTTCGGCAAGCGCGCCGAAGCGCTCGCGCCGTGGCTTCGCAAGGGTACCAAGATTTCGCTTCTCGGACGCATACACACGCGCAGCTACCAGAAGGACGGACAGAGCATCAAACGCTGGGAAGTGCGCGTTGATGATGTGGAACTCATGCAGTACAAGCGCGACGCGCAATCGCCAGCACAAGCGAACGCAGCCGCGCCCGGTCTTGCGATGGCTACCGGCGACCCGTCGCCCGTTGCGTCAGTGCAACCGGCAGCGCCAGACCTTTACGACGATGACGTACCGTTTTAGGAGGAAGAAGGATGTTCGGAATCAAGAAGAAGGGCGCAGAGATCAAGCAGCCCGTTTATGTCGTGCTCGTGCCGGAGGTCGCGGCATACGCCAGTGCCGCTTCGTTCCCGGTAGATTCGGCGGGTAAGCTCGTTTTTCTCAACGACACGGTGGAGCATGAGGGCAGCGAATATCAGGTTGTCGCGATGAGCCACCGAAACAAGGTTGTTATCCGTCCGAAGGGTCAGACTTACGGCGGCAAGTGGGTTAAGGCTGGAAGCGTGCGCGTCACGCGTCATGTTCTGGGGGTGCGCTAATGATTGGCAGGAAGCTTCGCGCTAAGAAGGTCAATGAGGGAATCGAGATGCCGCGCTATGCGCATGAGGGCGATGCTGGGCTTGACCTTCGCATTACCGAGACTGTCACGCTCGAGCCGATGCAGAAGTGCGTTGTCGGTTGCGGCCTTGCCGTCGAGATTCCGAGCGGTTGCGTGGGGCTGGTGTTCCCGCGCAGCGGCCTTGCGGCAAAACAGGGCATCACGCTTTCGAATAGCGTTGGCGTTATCGACAGCGGCTATCGCGGCGAGGTCTGCGCGGCTCTCATAAACCAGAGCTACGAGACAGTTACGCTCGAAGCTGGAACGCGCGTCTGCCAGCTTGTCGTTATGCCCTATGTGCCGTGCGATCTCGTGCCGGTCGATGAGCTTAGCGACACCGAGCGCGGCACTGGCGGTTTCGGCAGCACGGGCGTTTAGTAGGTGGCTGTCATGCTGGCAATAATCGGTGGAAGGCAAACGGGCAAGACAACGTGCCTTATCGAAATGTCGAACGAGACTGGCTATCCAATCCTGACCGCGACGCGCGGCATGGCGGAGAGCATCGAGCTTATGGCTCGAAGGATGCACAAGGAAATTCCGCCAGTGATTACGCCTTCTAGCTACGTCATGAAGGGCGAGCGCGTCATTGTTGATGAGGTGGGATTGCTCATCGAGTGCATTACGGGCGCAGAAGTGGTAGCGGCTTCAATAGACGGCGTTGCTCTGGTTAAGGCTCAGCCGCCGAGCACCGACCTTGCGAAGCTTGGGATGTGGGAAGCCTTCAAGCTTTGGCGCTCAGAGCTCAAGCGCGCGCGATCTGGCGGTGACGGCATGTGAGGGCAAAGGAGTATTTCGAGGGCATCCGCGCCGAGGTGGTGAAGACCGACAGGGCGCGGGAAATGCTCGAACGCATGAAGGCGCGTGAAGGAGCCAAGGCGCAGAGCTATCAGGCTGGCGGCGGGAGTGGAGACGTCAGCGACCCTATGGATTCGATATCGCGCCGCATAGACTTCGAGGGAAGGTTGAAGAAGCGCATTGCCGATGCAGAGGAAGCCATAGACGAAGCGTGCGAAGTGCTATACGGTGCTGACGGTCGCGGAGGGCTTGCGAAGCTGAAGGGCACGCGATACGCAGACGCTATCTGCATGGGGTATCTGCAAGCGCAGCCATGGAGTGAGATTGCCGAAATCATGCAAGGTTCGGTGCGGTGGTGCCACGCGCTTTGCGATGTAGGTTTTGCGTACATTGACGAAGTTGGATGGGCGCATGTGAAAAGCGCCTGATAAATCGTTGTTCACATCAGTTCACTACTTCTGCTAGAATTCGGTACGGTGGATTAGGTCAAGGCCACGGGCAGTCGCGCTCGTGGCCTTTTTGTTTGGAGCGTTGGCAGAGTGGCTTATTGCGCACGGTTGCTAACCGTGTGGCGCGCCAGCGCCCGTAGGTTCGAATCCTACACGCTCCGCCATATCTCAGGGGGTGCGCCATGGCTAAGGACTTCTCGCGTGCCTTCTACTCATCCGCCGACTGGGAACACGCCAGAGACGCGGCGCTGACGCGCGACGCTCACCTATGCCAGCACTGCTTGCAGCAAGGAGAGATCACGCCCGCCGTCATGGTGCATCACATCACGGAGCTGACACCAGCGAACGTCAACGACCCGAACGTTGCGACCAACCTAGACAACCTCGTTAGCCTTTGCGACCGATGCCATAAGAAGGTGCATGGTTGGATAAGGCAAGGCTCAACGCGTCAAGGGTTGGCTTTCGACAGCGACGGGAACTTGATATCGCTTTCAGACTGACACACAAACACGACACAACGCGGCGCAAGCGCGGGAAATCGAACGCAAAACCGCAGGTAGACCCGCGTGACAATCCCCCCGGTCTGAAAAACGCAGACGGTGCCTAGGGCACCAACGCCGGGAGGTAATTTCTTGCGCGTGACGGATTTTCGAAAGGGGGTGGTCTTGCGATGACGGCAAAAGTAGGCAATACTTCGAAAGTTTCGACCGCAGTCGCGGGGAATAGCCCGCCGAAGCGGAGAGTTGCCAAGGAGAAGCGCGTAGAGAGCGAGCTTCGAAAGCTGCGCGAGATCACCAAGGGCGCTATCCCCGATGAGAAGCGAAAAACCGTCATGCCGCTGCTTGCGAACCTCGCTTTTCTGAAAGTCAAGCTTGACGATGCCCGCGCCGATCTGCTCTACGAAGATATCTTCACCGAGTATGACAACGGCGGCGGGCAAACCGGGCTGCGCGAGCACCCCGGATTCAGCGCATACAACAAGCTGTTCACTACGTTTTCGCGCGGCGTGAAGCAGCTTACCGACATGATGCCGAACGGCACCGCCGCTGCCGACGCGCTCATTGATTTCATCAATGAAACGCGGTACGGCTAGGGCGAAGTCTAAGGGCGGCTCGTGCGAGCGCGCGATACGCGAATACTTCGGCGGCATACTGAGCGGCGAGATCATAGCGTGCGAGAAGATGAAGCAGGTTGCCGCTCATGTCCTGCGCGACATGGACAACACCGACCCGCTCTATCCGTACCGCTACCGCGAAGAGTTCGCGCAGAGGCACGTTCGGTTCATCGAAAGCTTCTGCCGCCTACCGTCCGGGCGCTTAGGGCACGATTTCAAGCTAGAGCTTTTCCAACGCGCCATTCTGTCGGTTGTCTTCGGCTTCGTTGATGCCGAGGGCGTGCGGCAATACCGCGAAGTGCTCTGGATTATGGGGCGCAAGAACGGAAAGACCGCGCTTGCGTCTGCGATAGAGCTTGACTTGCTCGTGAACGACGATGAGGGCGCGCCGGAGGTATACAACGTCGCCACCGCCCACGATCAGGCGGCAAAGGGATTCAACAACGCGTGGCGTATGGTGCTCACAAGCCCCGCGCTGGTGAAGCACATAAGAAAGCGCGTGTCAGACCTTTACTGCGATCTGAACATGGGCACCATCAAGGCGCTGAGCGCCAACACGAACCACCTAGACGGTCTGGACATTTCCGGCGCTATCGTTGACGAGCTGGCCGCGATGAAGAACCGCGACCTTTACGATTTGACGATGCAGGGAACATCTGCGCGCCGCCAACCGCTCGTGTTGGAGATCACGACTAACGGTTTCGTGCGAAACGGCATCTTCGATGCCCAATACGAGTACGCGACAAAATGGCTTGACGGCAAGGCGACAGGCGAGAAGGCAGAGCGCTTCATAGCGTTCATCTTCGAGCTTGACGAGCGCGAGGAATGGCAGGACGAAGGCGCTTGGGTCAAGGCTAACCCCGGCCTTGGCACCATCAAATCGCTGTCGGCGCTTCGCCAGAACGTTTCTAAGGCGAAGGACGATGCGACATACCTTCCCACTCTGCTAGTTAAGGACTTCAACCTCATTGAAAACCAGTCTCAGGCTTGGCTTACGTGGTCTGAGATTCACAACGAAGCCACTTTCGACCCCGGCGACGGAACGTTTACGTATGCCGTGCTCGGCGTTGACGCGGCGGACACGACCGACCTTACCGCCGCTTGCCTTCTCATGCAGCGGCCTAACGATCCGAACTTCTACGCGCTGCACATGGCTTGGATTCCGCTTCGAGCGTTGGAGCAGGCGGAGAAGGAGGGGCGGCGCGGAGGGCGCGACGGCGTGCCCTACGACGCGTGGATTGCTCGCGGTCTTATGCGCACATGTGAAACGCCAATCATGGACAAGCGCGACGTTCTGGATTGGGTGGCTGAGGTTCAGGACAAGTACGGCATCTATGCCGTCTCTTGCGGCTACGACCCGTGGCACATGCGCGACGTACCGACCGTGGAAGCATACGAAGACTATTTCGGCGCTGACAACCTGCAAAAGGTCATTCAGGGCGCGCAAACGCTGTCAATGCCGATGAAGGAGCTTCGAGCGCTCTACAAGGAAGGTCGCATCGTGGACAACGCCAACCCGATTGCCGAATGGTGCCGCTCGAACGTCGCCATTCGAACCGACGTGAACGGAAACATTCAGCCGGACAAGAAGAACCAAGACCCGCGCAACCGCATAGACGCGTGGGCGGCTGAGTGCGACGCGTTCATTGCGATGAAGAACATTGCGGACGATTACCGCGCGATGATAGGAGGTTAGAGTTGAGCAGATCACAACCGTTTCTGCGCTCGCTCTTCGATGCGGTGTTCCACCGTCCGCAGATGCAAGCGGTAAACGGCTATTTCTCCACGTTCACGGCCTATGCGCCGTCGTTCACGACGTGGCAGGGCGGACTTTACGAAGCAGAGCTTACGCGAAGCATCATCGAGAGCGGCGCAGACCACGCAAGCAAGCTGAAACCGGAGGTTTCCGGCTCTGCTCAGCCTGTCGCCGCGCGCGCTCTCAGGCAGCAGCCTAACCCGTGGATGACCACGCCGCAGTTCATCAAGCGCATTTGGACGATTCTTCAGGTCAACGACACGGCGCTTATCGTGCCTATCGACGCTGGCGACGGCATTACGATAACCGGGTACTATCCCGTGCTGCCGAGCCAGTGCGAAGCATACGACGTTGACGGCGAGCTTTGGCTAAAGCTCACGTTCCCGACAGGCGACAGCGTGCTTGTCGAGTGGTCGCGCCTCGGCGTGATGACGCGCCACCAGTACCAAAGCGATTTGTTCGGCGACGGCACGAACGTTCTTCAGCCGACGCTAGAGCTTATGCACGCTCAGAACGAAGCCGAGCAGTCGGCTATCAATCAGGGCGCGGCAATCCGCTTCATCGGCAAGCTGAGCCAGAACCGAAACGAAGGCGACCAAGAGCGGGCGCGAAAGGCGTTCAACGCTCAGCTTTCCGCCGACAACGCGGGCGGAATCGCGGTCTATGACAAGCTGTTTTCTGACGTTGAGCAGATCACGCCGACAAGCTACACGGTCGATGCGGCGCAGATGGAACGAATCGAGAAGAGCGCTTACCGCTTCTTCGGCTCAAACGAGGATATCGTCACGAACTGCGCGGACGAAGACACCTTCAACAGCTACTACGAAGGACGCATCGAGCCGTTCGCTGTTCAGCTCGGCTTCGTTATCACGTCCATGACGTACACGGCGAATGAGATAGCGCACGGAAACTCAATCATGTTCAGCGCGAACCGCCTAGAGTTCGCCAGCAACACAACGAAGCTTAACGTTTCCGTCGCGCTGTTCGACCGTGGCATCTGGAACGGCAATCAGGTAGCCGATGTGTTCCAATCCCCGCACTACGAGGGCGGAGATCGCCACGTGATACGCGGCGAGTACATCGACCTTGCACTCATCAGCGAGCACACGGCGGAACAGGCGGCGCAAGCCGCGCAGACGAACGCGAACATAGCCGCAATCGACGCGAGCAGCGGCTACGGCGACAAGAAGGAGGTAGACGATGCCAGCGAAACCGAGTGAGCGGCAATACCGTTCCCTTGCCGTGCCGCTCAACGTGCGGGCGGCTGACGGAGCAACCAAGAAGCGTTTCGACACGGAATACTACGTTGAGGGCTACGCTTCTACTTTCAACGACCCATACGTTCTGTTCGAGGATTTCGACGGCACAAAATACATCGAGGTTATCAGCCCCGATGCCTTCCGCGAAGCGGACATGAGCGACGTTATCCTTCAGTTCGACCATGCGGGCAGAGTGTACGCCCGCATGAGCAACGGGACGCTCATTGTGGAGCCGGACGAGCACGGGCTTTTCATCGCCGCCGACCTGTCGCGCTCTCAGGGCGCGCGCGATCTCTTCGAAGAGATAAAGGCCGGTCTTATCACGCGCATGTCATGGGCTTTCACGGTAGCGGCAGACGAATACGACCGCGAGACGCATACCACGACCATTACGCGCGTCAAAAAGGTTTTCGACGTGTCCGCCGTCAGCCTTCCGGCTGACCCGAACACCGAGATATCAGCAAGAAACCTGCTCAACGGAGCGATTGAGCAGTCGCGCAAGGAGCTTGCGCGCCGTAAGAGTGCCCTTGCCGTTGCGAGGGCGACACTGGCAATCGCCAAGAGCAGAAAGGTTTAGAACGATGGACGAGATGACTATGGATGACCTGCTTAACGAGCTTCAGGGTCTTGTCGATAAGTACAAGGCCGATGACGGCACCGACACCGAGCCGACCGAGCAGGACGCAGAGCGC